>JBAPYE010000117.1:0-13083 GCA_049284575.1 Desulfobacterales bacterium | reverse complement strand
CTTGTGTATTGAGTGATAACGGATATTGCCTGGCAGATCCTGACACCGGAAGAACTTCCGCATAAATTGGACCCGGCCTTGGCGGCCTTTTCAACTTCGCTATCAATTTTATAAGGAGACCCTTGCTTCTGATGACCGAGAAAGACAAAATTCGGAAATACGCCAAAACAGCGGAGTCTACCGCTGCAGATCCGTCACAGGAACAACCGGAAGACCTACAGGGCGAAACGCCCGTGCAGGGTGGCGGTCAGGCCGCCGAAAACGGCGGCGCAGTCGAACTCGAGGCCAAAATCGAAGCTGCCCGGCAGGAGGCCCAGGCCAATTACGATCGTTTCCTGAGGGTTTCGGCGGAGTTTGACAACTACAAGAAGCGCTCGGCCCGTGAAACTCAGGATTTCCGCAAATATGCCAATGAGACGCTCCTTAAAGAGCTCTTACCGGTGGTGGATACCCTCGAGCTGGCCATCAATTCGGCGCGCGAGGAAAGCAAGGGGCAAGAGTCGATAGTCAATGGGATAGACCTCACGCTGAAGGAGATGCTGAGGGTTCTCAGCAAATTCGGGGTTCAACCGATCGAGGCCCTCAACCAGCCGTTCGACCCGGTTTTTCATCAGGCGGTGGTCGGTCAGGAATCCGACACGCATCCGAAAAACACGGTCATTCAGGAGCTTCAAAAGGGCTATACCTTGCATGATCGACTGCTAAGGCCGGCCATGGTCGTTGTGGCGAAACCAAAAACCGATGGTGGCGCCGGTCAAACCGGCGAAAACGAATAGTCTGACGCTCTCTGAGCGATTACACACAGTCACAAATTTTTAAGGAGGCATTCAAATGGGTAAGGTTATCGGAATTGACTTGGGAACGACAAACTCTTGTGTGGCGGTCATGGAGGGGGGGGATTCGAAGGTGATCACCAACCCCGAGGGGGGGCGTACCACCCCTTCGGTCGTGGCCATTACCGAGAGCGGTGAGCGCCTGGTCGGGCAGATCGCCAAACGGCAGTCTATTACCAATCCTGAAAACACGGTTTTCGCCGTCAAGCGTCTCATCGGCCGCAAGTTCAGCTCACCGCAGGTTCAGAGCGACATAAAAGTGCTGCCCTACAAGATCGAACAGGCCCCCAACGGGGATGTGCGCATCAACATCCGCGGTCAGCAGCACAGCCCGGCCCAAATCTCTTCCTATATATTGGCCAACATCAAACACACTGCCGAGGAATACTTTGGGGAGAAGGTGACCGACGCGGTGATCACCGTCCCGGCCTATTTTGACGACAGTCAGCGCCAGGCCACCAAGGACGCCGGTAAAATTGCCGGACTGAACGTCCTGCGGATCATCAACGAGCCAACTGCGGCCTCGCTGGCCTACGGCTTGGACAAACGTAAAGAAGAAACCATTGCAGTTTTTGACCTTGGCGGCGGCACCTTCGACATCTCGATTCTCGAGATCGGTGACGGCGTCTTCGAGGTCAAGGCCACCAACGGGGATACCCATTTGGGTGGTGAGGATTTCGATCTGCGTCTTATCGACTACCTTTCCGACGAGTTCCGCAAAGACCAGGGAATCGACCTGCGCAAGGACAAGATGGCGCTGCAGCGTCTCAAGGAAGCCGCCGAGAAAGCCAAGATGGAGCTGTCGACCTCGGTTGAAACCGAAGTCAATCTGCCGTTTATCACGGCTGACGCCAGTGGCCCCAAGCACCTCAACATCAAACTGACCCGCGCCAAGCTCGAGTCACTGGTTGCGGACCTGCTGGACAAACTGGAAAGGCCGTGTCTTATGGCCCTGAAGGACGCCGGCCTGTCGCCCAAAGACATTCAGGAGGTCATCCTGGTGGGGGGCATGACGCGCATGCCGGCGGTCCAGGAGCGGGTCAAGAAGCTTTTCGGCAGGGAACCCCACAAAGGGGTCAACCCGGACGAGGTCGTGGCGATGGGGGCGGCCATCCAGGGCGGGGTGCTCAAGGGCGATGTCAAGGATGTGCTCCTCCTGGATGTGACGCCGCTCTCGCTGGGCATCGAAACCCTGGGCGGCGTGATGACCAAGCTGATCGAAAAAAACACCACGATCCCCACCAAAAAGAGCCAGGTTTTCAGCACGGCCGCGGACAGTCAGCCGGCGGTGTCGATCCACGTGCTGCAGGGTGAACGTGAAATGGCGGCCGGCAACAAGACCCTCGGGCGATTTGAACTGGTCGGCATTCCGCCGGCCCCCCGCGGCGTGCCCCAGATCGAGGTGACTTTCGACATCGACGCCAACGGGATCGTCAACGTGTCTGCCAAGGACCTGGCCACCGCCAAGGAGCAGTCCATCCAGATCACGGCTTCCAGCGGTTTGTCCAAAGAGGAGATCGACCGGCTGGTGAAGGACGCCGAAATTCACGCGGATGAGGACCACAAACGCAAAGAGCTGGTCGAGACCCGCAACCATGCCGATGCTCTGATCTATTCCACCGAGAAATCCATCAAGGACTTAGGCGGCAAGGTCGACGATGCCACCAAGGCCAAAGTCGAGGAAGCGGTTACGGCCTTGAAAAAAGCTATGGAAGGGGAGGACATCACCGAAATCAAGCGCCTCAGCGAGGAATTAACCCAGACGTCGCACAAACTCGCCGAGGCCATGTATCAGCAGGCCTCCAAGGGCGAGGATGCGGGCGGCGCGGGTCCGGGTGCCGGTGCCGGCGGCCCATCGGCTGCCGCCGATGACGACGTGGTCGATGCCGACTTCGAGGAGGTTCACGAAGACAAAAAATAAGCGCCGTTCGGCGCTCTCAGCCAGCCGTCTAAACCCCCAAACCCGCTGACGCGTCTGACGTGCAGCGGGTTTGGGGTTTTTTTTGCGGGGGGCGGAGCGGTGCCCGGGCGCTACAGGCGAAAGCTCTCAGGCATGCCGGCGTATTGTTTGCGCAGCTTGGGCTTTTCGATCTTGCCGGTCGGGTTGCGGGGGACGTCCCCGAAGATGACCTGCCGGGGGCGTTTGTAGCGCGGCAGGGTCTCGCAGAAAACCATGACCGCTTCACGCGTGAGGGATCTTCCCGGCTTGAGTTGGATGATGGCTGCAGCGATCTCCCCCAGCCGCAGGCTGGGCAGGCCGATGACCGCCACATCCTGAATGGCCGGGTGGGTCTGGAGAAAATCCTCGATCTCGACCGGGTAAATGTTTTCACCGCCGGTGATGATCACGTCTTTTTTGCGGTCCACCAGCCAGATAAAACCGTCTTCGTCCTGGCGCGCCACATCTCCGGTGAGCAGCCAGCCGTCGACCAGGACCTTGGTGGTGGCATCGGGGTTGCCGAAATAGGCTTTCATCACGCCGGGGCCCTTGACCATCAGCTCTCCCGGCTGGCCCGGCGGCACCGCCGCCTGGCGGTCATCCACGATCCGGTATTCCCAGTCGAAGCCGGGGCGCCCGATGGCCCCGACCTTGTGCATGTTCTCGATCCCCAGATGGACGCAGCCCGGTCCGGTGGTTTCCGTGAGACCGTAATTGGTATCGTACTGATGGTGGGGGAAAAGGCGCTTCCATTCCTTGATCAGGCTGGGCGGCACGGGCTGGGCACCGATATGCATCAGGCGCCACTGATCGAGTTGGAAGTCTCTGAGTTTGATGTCCCCGCTTTCAATCGCAAACAGAATATCCAGCGCCCAGGGGACCAGCAGCCAGACCACCGTGACCTTTTCCTCGGAGATCGCCTCGAGGATCCAGCGCGGCTCGATGCCTCGCAGGATAACCGCCCGGGCCCCGACGATGAAGTTTCCGAACCAGTGCATTTTGGCGCCGGTGTGGTAGAGCGGCGGGATGCACAGGAAGTTGTCCTCATGGGTCTGGCGGTGGTGGCAGTTTTCCTGGATGCAGGCAAATTCCAGGTTGCGGTGGGTCAGCAGGGTCGCCTTGGGGGTGCCGGTGGTGCCGGAGGTGAAGTAGAGGGCGGCTTCGTCGGTGATCTCGATGGGAACCCGCGGGTCGCTGGGTTCATGGGTCGCCAGCAGGCTGGTGCCGGATTCGGCCCAGGCCGGTCGCAGGCTTTCGGGTCCGATGAAGATGTAGAATTCCAGGGAAAACCCCGGGTCCTTGCGAAGGGTCTGCAGGCGCTCGACGAATTCCGGGCCGAAAATGACCCCCCGCGCCCCGGCTGTTCGGGTGCAGCGGCCGATGGTCTTGGCTACGAAGCGAAAGTTGAGGGGGACTGCCCAGGCACCGGTGCGCAGGATGCCGAAATAAACCGGCAGCCATTCCAGGCTGTTCATCATAAGCTGTACGACCCGGTCGCCTCTTTGGATGCCTTTTGCGATTAGAACCTGGGCCAGCCGGTTGGCCTGGGCGTCAAATGCCTCCCAGGTTATCTCGCGCCGGATGCCGTTGGCCGGGTCGCGCTCCACCAGAGCGGTTTCTGCGGCGTACATGCGTGCATTCCGGGCCAGGATTTCGGTGATCAGCATGGCGGTTTTCCATTGCGGTTGGCGGCGCCGACAATTCCATCAGGCTCACAAAACACCCGGGACTTCATAACGGAAAAACCGCAGGGGGTCAAGCAAGGGAACTCATCTCTTTCCACACTTTAAAGAACAGGCAAATCGATTGAATTTGAAGGGGAAAAAATGATGATGGCCTGCTGGGGTGAAAGTGTGATATTTCTACTTTTGTGCACCTGCAGCTGTCGGAGGCGCCCCTTTAAGACCGGCCGGCGCCCTCGCCAGCGGCCGAAATGCCACTTGACCGGGTTGAAAAGGCGACTATTTTAAGGGCGCGCGCGGCGGCCGCCAGTCACCAGCACCGAGCCGCGGGCCGGCTTGGCAGCACCCGCGCCTTCATCACGAGTTTACACTCCGCGGTGTGATGCCCTGAGTGCCAGGCGTCGACACCACCCCCCTGGAAAGCGAGGACTCTCCTATGACCACTACCGCAGCGCACGTCGTGCAGTGTCCGGCATGTGGCGCCAAAAACAAGATTCCGGTCGAAAAGCTCGGCCAGGCGGCCCGCTGCGGCCGCTGCAGGGCCGCGTTGGAGACGGCCGACACGGAAACCGGCGGCGCCATTGTCCGCTGCATTCACTGCCACACCAAAAACCGCCTGCCCGCCCGGGTCTCGGACGGCGGCCGCTGCGGCAAATGCGGCTCCCCCCTGTCCATCGCCGGGGTTTTTGACGGCCGGCCGCTGGAGGTCGGTGACGGGGATTTCGATGCCCAGGTGATGCATTCGCCGCTGCCGGTCTTGCTGGAGGTGTGGGCGCCCTGGTGCGGTCCCTGTCAGATGGTGGCCCCCATCATGGACGAATTGGCCGCCGGCTGGCGCGGCCGCGGGCGGGTCTGCAAGCTCAACATGGACGCCAATCCTGCCACCGCAGCGCGCTTTCAGGTACGCAGCGTGCCGTCGTTTCTGATCTTCGACAATGGGCAACTCAAGGAAAACTTGGTGGGGGCTTTGCCCAAGCAGCATCTGGTCCAAAAAATGACACCCTATTTTTATTAGCCGGACGGCCCCGCCGGTCTGTCCCAAGCGGCGTTGGTTCTTGGGCGGTTTGAAAATCGGGCGTGATGAAAGGAGCTGACCGGTTTGATGAAAACGCAAAACGCGGTCGAGCGGGTGGTCGAGCGGATTATCCGGGTTTTGACTGAGGGGGTTGACCTCGGTTCGGAGGCCTGGCACTTCATTGAATCGACCTTTCCGGATACCTCGGCGTCCGACCTGGCGGATTTGATGGTTGCGGGAGAGGATGTCGAAGCCGCGCCCCTGATCGAACTGCTGTTTTTCCCGGATGAACGCTTGCAGACCCGCCTGGAGGGGCTGCTTTCGTGTCTGGTGCTGGAGGCTGGGGCTGAAACGGCGGTTGCCGACCGGTTGCAAGCCCAAAAGCCGGTCGCCCGGATCGCCTGCCCGGGGTGGGGCCCCCAGGCCTGCCGTTTTCCCATGCCCGCCCAGGCGGTGCCGGCCTTTGTGGCCCGTCTCAACATCGGCCATCGGCTGGCCGAGCCGATCGCCGGGGCCATTGAGCGGCGGGTGGTCGAAGCGCATCGCGACCACCTGCGGGTCAAGCTACGCAACGCCCGCATCCCGTTTTCGGCCGCCCAGGCGGCCTTTATCTGCGAGTTGCTGGCAAAGCTTCCGGCGGGGGATCCGGATCTCCTGGACGTGATGGATTTTGTGCTGGCCCTGCTAGAAGAACTCGGACCCGACGGGGACATTCGGGGTGGTTTGCTGGAGAAGAAAAAATTTTACTTTCAAAATTTGCAGCGGGCCGAACAAATGGCCGACCTAATCCAGGGCCGCAACATGGAAACCTTGATGCTCCAGGGGGTTCGCATGCCCTACGTGGACAAAAGCGATGCGCTTTTCAAAATGAGTCTGATTGACCGGATCTGTATTGCGCTTTTCGACCGCAGCGTGTATTTCGAACGGGTCTGCGGCAAACCCGAGGAGGGGACTTTTGTCCACAAAAACGACGTGGGGCACCTGATCCGCCTGCTGACCTGAAAGCTGCCGGGGGCGATGGCCGCCTGAAAAATCCGACCCGTGCGTCAGTCCCGGGGCATCGGTAAAAACGGTTCACCCGCCTGAAGGAATTTTTCCGCCGTGACCCTTGGGGGGCGAAACCTGCAACCAAGCGAGAGGCCAAATGACGTTTTCACCTGTAAAAATTTTCATGGGTCTGCTGTTGCTGTGTCTGTCCGCGGGTGTGGCGGCCTTCGGGGCCGAGGCGGACACAAAAACGCCGGCAGCCGGTCAAGCGGCGCTCCTGCAGCGCGTTATCGAGGGGGTCGAGAACCGTTATGCGGTCCCCGGTTTCAGCGCCGATTTCACCCAGTCCTCGACCATCAAGGCCCTGGATCTGACCGACACGGCCTCGGGGCGGGCTCTTTTCATGCATCCCGCCAAGATGCGCTGGGAATACGATCAGCCCGAGAAGAAGATCTACATCTCCGACGGCACCACCCTGTGGGTCTACAGCCCGGACCAGAACCAGGTGATGGTGGGGCATGCGCCGGAGTTTTTCAAAGGCGGCCAGGGGGCCAGTTTTCTGGCCGACATGCAGAGTATGCGCAAACAGTTTGTCATTGCACTTGCCCCCGAGCAGACGGAAGGCGCCCACACCCTGAAGTTGCTGCCGCGGGAGAAAAACATCGACCTGGCGAGCATTTACCTGACGGTGGATGCCGAAACCTTCATCGTCTCGCGCGTGGATACCGTGAACGCCTACGAGGATAGAACCCGGATTGTGCTGAGCGGGGTGCGCTTCGAGCAGCATCCGGATCCCGATCAATTCCATTTCACGGTCCCGCCCGGGGCCGACGTGCTGGAGCTAAACGAGTAACGGGCGCCGGGGGCTTTGGTTGCAGCCCTCATCTAAAGCATGAAAAGCCGTGTTGGCGGCCGTTTGGCGGCCGCCGCGGCAGTGCTTCAGCGGTGACGGAATAAGAAACGGCGGCTCTTCCCACCCCGTGAGAGGGGAAAAGCCGCCGCGTGTGGGGCGGACTGTCGCAAAACCAGGCGGGAAAAGGCGGATTGCGGCCGGCTAAATGGCGTCTATCACGTCTTCGGAAATATCCGCGTTGGTGTAAACCTTTTGAACATCGTCGCAATCTTCCAGCATGTCCATCAGGCGGATCATCTTCTCCGCATCCTTACCGGTCAAACTGGCATTGGTCTGCGGCAGCATCGTCACCTCGGCTTCCACGTAGGGAATTTGGGCCTTCTCGACCGCTTCTTTGACGGCCTCGAAATCCTCGGGCTCCGTGATGATTTCAAAGTTGTCGCCGTCGTCGCGGACGTCCTCGGCCCCCGCTTCCAGGACGGTTTCCATCAGGGTATCCTCGTCGACGGCCGTCTTTTCGACGTTGATGTAGCCTTTCTTGTCGAACATCCAGGCCACGCAGCCGTTCTCACCGAGGTTGCCGCCGTTTTTGGCGAAAATGTGCCGGATGTCGGCCACTGCACGGTTCTTGTTGTCCGTCAGCGACTCCAGCAGGACGGCGGCTCCGCCGGGGCCGTAGCCTTCATAGGTGGACTCCTCGTAGTTGACCCCTTCCAACTCGCCGGTGCCTTTTTTGACGGCGCGATCAATGTTGTCTTTGGGCATGTTTTCGGTTTTGGCGGCCGCGATGGCCGTGCGCAGCCGAGGATTGGCGTTGGCGTCGCCGCCGCCCATGCGGGCCGCCACGGTGATTTCCTTGATCAGACGGGTAAAGATTTTCCCCCGTTTGGCGTCCGCGGCCCCCTTTTTATGTTTTATGGTTGACCATTTGCTATGTCCGGACATAAATCCTCCTGTTTTTTGCCGATTCCGATGATAAAGATCTCTTTGCTGGCCTTGCGGCTGCTTTGGGGTTTGATGACTTTCAACTGTGTGAAAGCGGATTTGACCGCCTCCGCAAAGGGCTTGAAATCCTGCCCTTGAAAGATTTTGCAGACAAAGTTGCCGCCCGGCGCAAGCACCCTGCGCGCCACGGCCAGCGCCGCTTCGCAGAGCACCGCAGAGCGCGCCGCGTCGGTGGCCCGGTTGCCGGTGGTGGCCGGCGCCATGTCACTCGTGACGACGTCGAAGACTTCCTGGGAAAGCGCCTGCAGCGGGGAGGGCCTGGCCAGAATGTCGCCGGTGACCACGCTGACGTGGGACGGGAGCGAAACGCTGACCGGTTTGAGGTCGATGCCCACCACTTTGCCGCCGCTGCCGGTAAGCTGGGCGGCGTATTGCAGCCAAGAGCCGGGGGCGCACCCCAGATCCAGAACCCGCGCCCCTCTGCGGATAACCCGACAGCGACGCTGAATTTCCTGCAGTTTGTAGACCGAGCGGGCGGCAAAGTTGTCTTTTTTGGCCTGGCGGGTGTAGTGATCCGCCCACTGGTTGGGCGTGGGGCCCCGTTTGGGCATCGGGTTCAATCCTTGCGGCAAGGGGCCGCCCCAAAAATGCCGCGGCCCGCGGGAATATGTGGAATTCCCATACAATTTAGTGCTTTTTAAGTCAACTGGGATCTGGTCAGAAGAGGGTTTCGACCGCTTCGGAAATGGTTCTGACACCAACGGCCTGGAGCCCGGCGGGCAGCTTCATGCGCTTGAGGCTGCCGGCCGGTACTATGCAGCGGTTGAACCCCATTTTTTGGGTCTCGGCCACCCGGTTTTCGACATGGCTGATGGCGCGCACTTCGCCGGTGAGGCCCACCTCTCCGAGAACGGTGGTGCCTTCGGGCAGGGCTTTGTCAAGAAAACTGGACGCCAGCGCCGCCACGATCCCCATGTCCACGGCCGGCTCGCCGACCTTGATGCCGCCGGCCACGTTCATGAAGATGTCGTGGCCCATGAGGTGCATGCCGAGTTTTTTCTCCATCACCGCGGCCAGCAGGGCGACCCGGTTCTGATCCAGGCCGAGAATGGTGCGCCGCGGCGTGCCGAAGCTGGTGCTGCTGGTCAGCGCCTGAAGTTCCACGAGGATCGGTCGGGAGCCTTCCATGCTGGCGGTGACCACAGATCCCGGGGCGTTTTCCGGGCGCTCGGAGAGAAAAACGGCCGAGGGGTTGGGAACCTCCTCGAGCCCCTTTGCCTTCATTTCAAACACCCCGATCTCGTTGGTGGAGCCGAAGCGGTTTTTGACCGCCCGCAGAATGCGGAACATGTGATTGCGGTCGCCCTCGAAGTAAAGCACCGTGTCCACCATGTGCTCCAGCAGCCGCGGGCCCGCAATGGCGCCTTCCTTGGTGACGTGGCCCACCAGGAAAGTCGGAATACCGCTTTTTTTGGCCATCAGCATCAGCCGCATGGCCGATTCTCGCACCTGGCTGACACTCCCGGGGGCGGAGGCCAGCCCCGGGCTGAACATGGTCTGGATGGAATCCACCACCAGAACGTCGGGGGCGCATGCCGCCACCATGGACAGGATGGCGTCCAGGTCGGTTTCCGATACCACCAGCATGTTGCCCGCGATGGTGCCCAGCCGCTGGCTGCGCAGGCGGATCTGCTTGACGGATTCTTCACCGGAGACGTAAAGCGTCCTGTGGTTGTCGCCGGCCAGACCGAAAAGGACCTGAAGCATCAGGGTGGATTTGCCGATGCCCGGGTCGCCCCCGATCAGCACCAGCGAGCCGCCCACCAGGCCGCCGCCCAAAACCCGGTCAAACTCCTGCAGGTTGGTTAGCAGGCGTTTTTCGTTGTCGATGTTGACGGCGTCGATGGCAACCGGCTGAGCACCCGTGCCCGTCAACTGTGCCGCCATACCGGTTGCGGCGGGTTCCCGCTGGAACGTTTCCACCAGACTGTCCCACTGGCCACAATCCGGGCATTTGCCCATCCATTTCGGGGCCTGGTAGCCGCATGCCTGACATACAAAAACGGTTTTCATATTCTTTTTGGCCATGGCCGTTCGGGATCCAGCGAAGGGGTAAATTCCAGAAGAAACACCATAGCACGCCCCCCCGTGGCGGCACAAGATGCCCGGTTTGGGGAACGAAAATCGGCCTTTCAAACGGAAGCTCTTGAAAAATTTGCCCCGTATCGGTAGGATCCGTTTTACTTCTGAGCGCCGCCGGCTGGCAACCTGGGATCGACCGCGAAAAGGCCTTTAAGGTGATTTTCCAGTAAAACCGTAGCGGGTATTATGTGAACACGATCTTGAAAGTCGCCGATCTGTTGAAAGGGTAGGCATGGATCTGAATACTGTTTTTTTCTGGATAGCCGTCGGTGCGGTGTTCTTTCTCATCACCTGTATCGCGGTGATCGACATCGCCTATAAAGATTTCGGCGGAATCGAAAAAAAGGCCATGTGGGGTTTTGTCGCGATGGTGCCCTTCCTGGGGCCGGTGGTTTATTTCATCTTCGGCTTTCGACGGGGCCGCCGCCGCCGGGCTGGCCACACCCCAAATTAATGTTTGACAAACAAGGGGCTTTTCGATACTCAACCTCTGATTAATTTCAGGGTCCCATCGTCTAGCGGTCTAGGACGCCGGCCTCTCACGCCGGAAACAGGGGTTCGATTCCCCTTGGGATCACCAAAAAAATTCAATGGGTTACAAATTGTAAGTCCCCTTGTGGAAGGCCGGATACAAAATCCGGATAAAAAAACGCCTTCAGAGTTCCAGCTCTGGGGGCGTTGCCTTTTTGGGGAATGGGAATGCTTCTGGGCCACGAAGGTTGTTTTCCATGGCGTCCCGGGCCACCTCTTGCCAGTCAGGGGTCGTGAAAACCTTGCGGATGATTTTTTTGCGCTCCATCGCCTTCTTCCCCTTTTACAAGCGTTCCAGGAACTGGCTCTCATAGAGTTCCTGCACGCTTTCGAAATCCATAGTGCCGGACAGGTCATACGTAGTCTTGAAAGCGGCGTGGCGCATCAGCTGCTCGTTGGCCTCAGTCCCCAAACAAGAGTCCTTTTTTGTCCCTGTTAGGATTTTTTACTCGTTTTGAGGCCTTTTCACTTCACATTTTTTGTCTAACTGGTCAAGCGCAATTCCATTTAGTCAGTCCCAAACTCCGGAAGAAAAAGGTCTGCTCGAATTTTTCAGACCGCTGAACGCAAAAAAAGAACCCCCACCTTTCGGCGAGGGCAATTGAGGTTTCTTCTTGCTGGTGAGAAGGGGTTTCACTTGCAAACGACAGCTTCGACATAGGTCCAAACGTACGAGGTCATGTCCTTGAAAATGACAGTGCGGGATCGGGCTCTTTCTCCCCGGCCCCCACTTGTCGGGGAAAGGTCTTCACGGATTCCCAGGCACATCGGCCCAAATCATCATTCCCAGCCGATTACCTCATACCCTCGTTCCTGCAGGCACTTGGTCATGAAGTTTTTGAAAATGGGGCTTGGATCCGAGGCCTGGATGATGCCGTGCACCAGACCTGTCGCTGCACCGGCCGCAGCGCCGACGCCCACACCCCGCCCAAAAGAACCTGTTACAGCACCTACAGCACCCCCTACCACAGCGCCTCCGGCACCGCCGATGGCCGTACTCTTGGCCGCCGCAATACCCGCATCGGATTTGACGTACTGATCGGCCAGGATCTCGCAATCGGCAATATCCTTCTGGGCCTGGGCTTCACCGACACTCTGGAGGTACGCATTAGGATAAAGTGTGGGGCCGGTCGTGCAACCTGCTATAAAAATGACCAAAATCACAAACAGTATTTTTTTCATCTGTTCCGTCTCCTCGCTTATGGTTATATAGTTATAATAGCCAGAACAAAGGGGGAATGGAAATGAAAAAAACCGTTTCCGCCATGAGAGCCCGTCAAAATTTGGGCCAAATCATGAACGAGGTTTCCCTTCGGGGCGATGACTTCATTATTGAGCGGGCCGGTAAGCCGGTGGCGGTTTTGGTTTCCATGGGAAAATACCAGATCATGGAAAAAAACCGTCAGGAGGCCTGGGAGGCAGTCCGCCAAATTAGGGAAAAAATGAGCAGTGAGGACCCAAAAAAGGTCGAACGTCTAATTGAGGAAGCGGTGCTCTCAAGAAGAAAGAAGTAAATCGCTATGAGCTACCGTATAGTTTTTGACACCAATGTTCTGGTGAGTGCCGTGCTTAACCAACATGGCTCTTCCGCCCTCATTCTTGACGCCGTGCTGGACGGCAAGTTCTTTTTGGTTATTTCACACGCCGTGATTAACGGGGCCCGGCGTGTTTTTTCTTTCCCCAAATTGCAACAACTTTTCGAAAAAAATGGGATCGAACCAAGGGAAATAAACGAAGTATTGAAAAAACTCGCCAAAATAACGGTGTTTGTGCCAGGAAAGGCCAGATTAAATTCCATAGCAAGCGACCCGTCAGACAACATTTTTTTGTCGTGTGCTGTGGAAGGGCAAGCGGACTTTGTAATTTCCGGAGACCGCCATCTTACCGGTTTGGGGGTTTTCCAAGGGATCCGGATCGCCAGTCCCAAGGAATTTTTGGATCTTATCGGGCAAGAGGGTTTTAAAAAGGCAGGGTAGGGCAGGGCTTCGAATTTGAGGCAACCAGATTGAAAACCCCCGCCGGTTTGCCGTATCGGGGGTTTTTATTTTTCTTCAAAACGACTTGCTAAACCTTGTATGAAATGACGAATATTTTACTTCCGCTATGTCGATTAAGATTTTAACCCCTTCCTAACCATCCCCTCCGAGATTCCCAAT
>JBAPYE010000116.1:0-12522 GCA_049284575.1 Desulfobacterales bacterium | reverse complement strand
GGCGGCGGCGCGCTTTGACGGGCAGCTGCCCTATCTTCTGAAAGTGCTGGCGGCCGAGCGCCCCCTGTCGATCCAGGCCCACCCCAACCGGGACCAGGCCCGGGAGGGGTTCGCCCGCGAAAACCGGCTGAAGATTCCCCTGGACGCCCCCCATCGCAATTACCGCGACGCCAACCACAAGCCGGAGTGCCTCTGCGCCCTGACGCCCTTTTGGGGGCTGAGCGGGTTCCGGGCCGTTCCCGAGATCCTGGCGCGTCTCGAGCCGCTGGCGGCCTCCCGGGCGGCGGGGCCCCTGGCAGAGCTCGCGCGCCGGGAGGCCTGCGAGGGTCTGCGGAGCCTGTTTACCTGGTTGATGACCCTGCCCGCCGCCCGACGCGAAACCCTGGTGGCCGCCGCCGCCGCCCAGGCCGCCGTTCTGGCGGATCGGGACCCGGCTTTCGGCTGGGTGGCGCGCCTGCAGGCCGAATACCCGGGGGACGCCGGTGTGCTGGCGCCCCTGCTGCTGAATTTGGTGTGCCTGGCCCCCGGCGAGGCCCTGTTTCTGCCGGCCGGCGAGCTGCATGCCTACCTGCAGGGAGTCGGCATCGAGCTGATGGCCAATTCCGACAATGTTCTGCGCGGCGGGTTGACCCCGAAGCACGTGGATCTGCCGGAATTGCTGCGGGTGCTGACCTTCGAGGAGCGCAAAATCGAGGTCCTGCGGCCCGCGGCGATGGGCCCCTGCGAAGGGCGCTACGCCAGCCGCGCCGAGGAGTTTCAACTGGCGGTGCTCACCGTCGATGGGGATCGGGCCTACAGCGGCCCCGCCCGCCGCAGCGTTGAGGTGCTGCTGTGCGTGGAAGGCGAGGGGCGTTTGCGCGATCTGGCCGGCGCGGGCGACCTGGCCCTGCGGCAGGGGCAAGCGGCCCTGATTCCGGCTGCCGCCGGGGCCTATGATCTCAGCGGGGCCGGGCGCTTTTTCAAGGCCGCGGTGCCCGGCGGTGGTCTGCCGGCGGGGCCGGGCGATCCTCAGCCGTCGTGATCCGCATCCTTGAGAAACAGGGCGTGGTATTCCGCTTCGCTCAGGTGGGTTTTCATCAGGCGCGTCAACATGCTGAAGAGCTCTTCCAACTCGCCGGCGCTCAGCCGCTTGACGAGGGTTTGAATGAAGGCGTCATCGGAGAACTTCTGAAGGTAGTAGACCATGGCGTTCTCGTCGGTGGGGCGGTCGAAGCCGAAACCGACAAAACCGTCATAGGTTTCCACGAAATCATGGCTGTGCTTGGGCATGTCAAATCCTTGTTGGGCGGGAATTCGGGTCGGCGTGATGCGGGCGTTTTGAAGGCCCCCGTGGCCGGGCTACCCCCTGTCATGTTTTCGTGCGACATCCGGAGATGCGGCGATGCTGAGGCCTTCCGCCGGAAATTTCGGCGTGCTTCCCCGCGGCCGTGTCTTCCTACCATCAATCCCAAAAATCCGTCAATGGCCATGATGTTAGGGCTTGAAGTCGCCCGCTGATATGTTTTATGGTAGCCGGCAAACGAGCGCCGACAAGAAGCCCGACACGCGTACCGCCGATCGGGCGGTCGCACCCCCGCCGCCGGCAAGTTGCGGCGGCCGAAGCCGAAATGCGAACCAAATCCCGGTGTCAGGGGATAACCTACGCGGCGCCTACGGGAGGTGTAAATGAAATGGAAGGATGATATCGAGCGGCGCGGGGAGGAGAAGGAACCGGGCGGCGACTACGTCGATGAGCCCCCTTATTCCCCGCTGGGCGCCGAAGAGCACGGTAAATTCAGCCTGAGGTCACTCGGCCAGCTCAACCCCGTGATGCTCATCGGGGCAGGCGTCGCGATTTTCGTGATCCTGCTGCTGATCGTGTTTGTCCCGCGGGGCGGCGTCAACATCGACCAGCAGCTGCAACCCCTGACGGCGCAATTGCAGCAACTGGAGCGGCGGCTGGGCAGCGTCGAGGGGCAGGAGCCGGTGCTGGCGCAACTGGTTGAAAAAGGCAACGCGATCGATACGCTGCTGGCACGCCTGGACCGCTTCGAGGCGTTTGCCAACCTGCGCATGGACCAGATCACCGAACGGTTGGAAAAAATCGAAAACGCCCCCAAGAGCGCACCCCCTGCACCGGCGGCGCCCAAGGCCGTTCCCCAGAAGACCGCTGCGGCCCCGGCCAAAAAGGCGGCGGCCAAGACCCACACCGTCAAAGCCGGTGAAACGCTCTACGGCATCAGCCGCAGTTACGGGGTGAGCCTCGACCAGCTGATGCGGATGAACAACCTGGCAAAGGGGGCGGTCATCCAGCCCGGCCAGCGCCTCAAGGTGGGCTCTGGAAACTAAGGGCCCCGGAATGCGCGGCGCATCAAATCAAGCAGCTGGCGGCGGCCGGCCCCGATCGTGCCGCCGCCGCGGCCGGCGGCCTTTGGGCAGCGCCTTTTCCCGGCGCCGCCTGTCGCCTGAATTCGCACCATCGAGCGCTTCGGGTGCCGATGTGACCCGTATCAGGCGCTTTTTGGCTGGGCCGATGACCTGGTTCAGCGCGCCCTGACCGGCATTCCTCCCTCCCATTGGATCCCCTCAGAACACACCCCGCTCGGGGTAAAGAAAGTTGCTTTTCTGCCGATTAATAGAGGAGCTTGCATGACCGCCAACCGCGATCACGAATACCTGGCCGAAGCCATCCGGGCCGCCGCCCAAGCCGGCAGGGCGATCTTAGAAGTCTACCACACCGATTTCCAGGTGGAGGACAAGGCCGACCACACCCCGTTGACCCTTGCGGACAAGCGCTCGCACCAGATTATCAGCGTCGCCTTACGGCCTTTCGGGCTGCCCCTGCTGAGCGAGGAGGGGCGGGCGATTTCCTGGCAGACGCGTTCGGGGTGGGACACGCTCTGGATCGTGGACCCCCTGGACGGCACCAAGGAATTCGTCAAACGCAACGATGAATTCACGGTCAACATCGCCCTGGTGGAAAACGGCGCGCCGGTCATGGGGGTGATTTACGTGCCGGTCGCCGGCACCCTCTACTTTGCCCAGCGGGATCTCGGCGCCTTCAAGGTGACGGGCTTCGACTGCAATGACGCCCGGCGGGTCGAGGCCCCGGTGGTGCTGGCAAGGCTCCTGCAGGACGCCCGGCGGCTGCCGTTGGCAAAGCGCCCCGGGGCCGTCTTCACGATTGCCGGCAGCCGCTCCCACGGCACCGGGGAGCTGGCGCGCTTCGTCGAAGACCAGCGGCGCGGCCGCGGCCCAGTTGAATTCATCTCCGCGGGCAGCTCCCTTAAATTCTGTTTGGTGGCGGAGGGAAAAGCTGATATCTATCCGCGCTTCGGCCCCACCTCGGAGTGGGACACGGCCGCCGGCCAGGCGATCGTGACGGCCAGCGGCGGTTCGGTAATCGACCAGGAAACCGGCAGGCCGCTGGCCTACAACAAGCAGGATCTGCTCAACCCCTGGTTTTTGGCAGCCAAACAACCAAGTCTTTGATCGGGCCGAAAGGAGCCGCATTCTATGATAGACCCCGTAACCGTAGGTCCTGCAGATGAGCACCCGGCGCAATCCCCTGTTTCGGTCTGTCCGGCAGGGGAGGCCTTCCCGCTGCCCGGTGAGGCGGATTACCAGAGCGAGTGGCAGCGCCTGGCGGCGCTCGTGGCCGAGGAGCGCGGCAAGGGCCGTGAAATCGTCGTGGTGATGGGTGTCGGCTTCGTGGGGGCGGTCATGGCCGGGGTGATCGCCGATTCCGTAGACCGCAAAACCGGGCAGCCCGGCAAGTTCGTGATCGGCATGCAGCGGCCCTCCAGCCGTTCGTACTGGAAAATTCCCTATCTCAACCGCGGGGTGGCGCCGGTGGAGGCCGAGGACCCGGAGGTGGCGCCCCTGATTCGCCGCTGCGTTCTGGAGAAGAAAACCCTCACCGCGACCTTTACCTACGATGCCCTCAAGCTGGCCGATGTGGTCGTGGTGGACGTGCAGTGCGATTACCACAAGCAAACTTTCGGCAACGTGCGCCAGGGGCATGCCGATATCGCCGCCCTGGAGGCCAGCCTGAAGGTCATCGGCGAGAAGATCGGTCCCGAGTGCATGGTTCTGATCGAAACCACCGTACCGCCGGGCACCACCGAATACGTGGCCTACCCGATCATCAAGAAGGCCTTCGAGCAGCGCGGGCTGAGCGGCGTGGAACCCCTTTTGACGCACTCCTTCGAGCGTGTCATGCCCGGCCGCAACTACGTGGCCTCGATCCGCGATTTCTGGCGGGTCTGCAGCGGCATCACCCCCGCGGCGCGCGAGCGGGTGACCACCTTTCTCTCCGAGATCCTGAACGTCGAAAAATTCCCCCTGACGGTGCTCGACCGGCCCATCGAGAGCGAAACCTGCAAGATCGTGGAGAATTCCTACCGGGCGACGATTCTGGCCTTTCTGGACGAGTGGAGCCTGTTTGCCGAGCGAAACGGGGTGGACCTCACCAAGGTGACCGAGGCCATCAAGGTCCGGCCGACCCACGCCAACATGATCTTCCCCGGGCCTGGCATCGGCGGCTACTGCCTGCCCAAGGACGGTGGACTCGGGGTCTGGGCCTACAACACCCTGATGGGTTTTGAAGACGACATCTTCAAGATCACCCCGCTGGCCATCGACATCAACGACACCCGGGGGCTGCACGTGGCCCAGCTGGTGCGCGATGCCCTGCGCAACATGGGCAAGATCGTGGCGGCCTCCAAGATCTCTGTGCTGGGTGTCTCCTACCGCGAAGACGTGGGCGACACGCGCTACAGCGGCTCGGAGGTGATCGTGCGCAAGCTGACCGAGATGGGCGGCGATGTCGAAGTCCACGACCCTTACGTCACGCACTGGTGGGAGCTGGAAAAGCAGGACAGCTACCCGGCTCCCGGCCACTCGCTGGCCCGTTTTTTCCGCAACCAGGAGAAGCTTGCGCACACCCGGGTTTACAAATCGCTGGATGAGGCCCTGCAGGGCGCCGATGCCGTCGTGCTGGCCGTTCGGCACCAGGCCTACCGCGATCTGGACCCCGAGCGGGTCGTGAGCATGATCGGCGGGCCGGCGGCCATCGTCGACTGCTTCGGCATGCTGGACGACGAGGGCATCCGGCGCTACTTCGAACTCGGCTGCGAGGTCAAGGGCCTGGGGCGCGGGCATGTCAAGCGCATCAAGGACCAAGTCCGCAACCCATGCTGATCAACCGGATGGATATGAAAGATTCCCAGACAAACGCCGCGGCCTGCGGCGCGGCCCCCCACGGCGGCAAACTGGTCAGCCTGCTGGTGGACGACGAGCGGGCCGCGATTTTGAAGGAAATCGCCCTCAAACTGCCCGATATCACCCTCAACGAGCGCCAGCTCTGCGATCTGGAGCTGCTGGCGACCGGGGTCTTCTCCCCCTTGCGCGGGTTCATGACCCGCAGCGATTACGAGTCGGTCCTCGACCGCATGCGCCTCCAGGACAACACCCTCTGGCCGATTCCGGTGTGCCTGGACATTCACGAAACCCAGGCCCGCTCCCTGGAAGCCGGTCAGTCCGTGGCCCTGCGCGACCCGGAGGGCTTTCTGCTGGCGGTGATGCACGTGGCCGACATCTGGCCGCTGGCGCGGGACAAGGAGGCCCTCAAGGTCTACGGTACCCAGGACCCGGCCCACCCCGGTGTCCAGCGCCTGCTGAAAAACAGCGCGGACCATTACATCGGCGGGGCGCTTGAAGTCGTCAGTGCGCCGATCCACTTCGACTTCAAGCAGCTGCGCATGACCCCGGCCGAGGTGCGCGCGGTGTGCCGCAAGCTCGGCTGGAAGCGGGTGGTGGGCTATCAGACCCGCCACCCGATTCATCGCCCGGGCTTCGAGATGACCCTCGAGGCCATGCAGCGCGCCAAGGCCAACCTGTTGATTCTGCCGGTGGTGGGGATGACCAAGCCGGGGGACTTCGACCACTACACCCGCGTCCGCTGCCTGCGGGCCATCAGCCATCACTACCCCCCGGAGTCTTTTCTGCTCAGCCTGCTGCCGCTGGCCATGCGCCTCGCCGGCCCGCGCGACGCGCTGCTGGATCTGATTCTGGCCAAAAATTTCGGCTGCACGCACTTCATCATCGGCCACGACCACGGCAGCCCCGGAGACGATTCCAACGGGCGCTCGTTTTACGCCCCCGACGCCGCACCGGCGCTGGCCGAAGGCTTCTGCGAGGAGCTGGGGGTCGATATCGTGCCCTTCCCGCAGATGGTCTATCTGCCCTTCGAGGACGAATACCGCCCAGCCTCCGAGGTGCCGGCCGGGACCCAGACGCTCTTTTTTTCCGGCTCCGACATCCGCGAACGCATCCGCAAGGGCCGCCGCATCCCCGACTGGATGACCTTCCCCGAGGTCAAGGCGGAGCTTCAGAAAGCCTATCCGCCCCCGCGCCAAAACGGGTTCACCGTTTTCTTCACCGGGCTTTCGGGCGCCGGCAAATCCACCGTCGCCAAGATCCTCTACTCCCGCTTTCTGGAAATCGGCGACCGTCCGGTCACCCTCCTGGACGGCGACATCGTACGCCACAACCTGTCCAGCGAGCTCAATTTCTCCAAGGAGCACCGCGACGTCAACGTCCGGCGGATCGGGTTTGTGGCCAGCGAAATCACCAAAAACCGCGGGATCGCGATCTGTGCGCCGATCGCCCCATACGAAAACACCCGCGAGGAGATCCGGGCGACCATCGAGGCCTACGGCGGGTTTTTCGAGGTGCACGTGGCGACCCCCCTGACGGTCTGCGAAGGCCGTGACCGCAAGGGGATGTACGCCAAGGCGCGCGCCGGCCTGATCAAGGGCTTCACCGGCGTCGACGACCCTTACGAAGCGCCGCGCAACCCCGAGGTCCGGATCGACACTAGCAGCCTGACGCCTGACGAGTCGGCCCAGGAGATCCTGGTGGCCCTCGGCAAAAGCGGCTACATCTGAGACCCGCGCCGGGCGGCCCGGCCGCAACCCGAACCTTAAACCCCAGGACAGTCCCATGATCGTTCCCGTCATCCTGGCCGGCGGTTCCGGCACCCGCCTCTGGCCCCTTTCGCGCGCCCTTTACCCCAAGCAGATGCTGGATCTGGTGGGCGAGCACACCATGCTCCAGGATACCGTTCTGCGGCTGCGGGCCTATCCCGGGATGGGCGCCCCGATCGTGGTCTGCAACCAGCACCACCGGTTCATGGCCGCCGAGCAGCTGCGCGAGATCGGCGTGGCGCCCAGGGCCATCATCCTCGAGCCGGTGGGCCGCAACACCGCCCCGGCCGTGGCGGTGGCCGCCGTCAAGGCCGCTGAAATCGACGACGACCCGGCGCTGCTGGTTTTGCCGGCCGATCACTTCATCGCCCAGGTCGACCCGCTGCATGCCGCGCTTGCCGTTGCCGAGCACTTTGCGCGCCGCGACCACCTGATCACCTTCGGGGTGCTGCCGCGCTCGCCGGAAACCGGCTACGGCTACATCCGCAAGGGCCGGACGCTCGTCGACGGCGGGTTCGAGGCCCTGGAAATCGCCGCCTTCGTGGAAAAGCCGGACGCGGCGACCGCCGCGGGCTATGTCGCCTCGGGCGCCTACTGCTGGAACAGCGGGATGTTCATGTTCCGGGCCGCGCAGGTGCTGGCCGAAATGGAGCACCTGGCGCCCGAGATCACCGCCGCCTGCCAAAGGGCGGTCGCCGAGGGCCGGCAGGACCTCGATTTCATGCGCCTGGGCGAGGCGGCCTTCAGCGCCTGCCCGAGCGACTCGATCGACTACGCCGTCATGGAAAAAACCCGCCGTGGGGTGATGGTGCCGCTGGACGCCGGCTGGAACGACCTCGGCTCCTGGGAGGCGCTGTGGCAGGTGGGCCCCAAGGACGCCGCTCAAAACGTGATCCAGGGCGACGTGCTGGTGCACGATGTCCGCAATTCCTATCTCAAGGCCACCAGCCGCCTGGTGGCCGCCGTGGGGCTGGAGGACCACATCGTGGTCGAGACCGCCGATGCCGTGCTGATCGCCCCGCGCCGGCGCGTGCAGGATGTCAAGGCCCTGGTGGACGCACTCAAGTCCCGAAAAAGGCCCGAAGTCCGGGTCCACCGGCGCGCCTACCGACCCTGGGGGTTTTCGGAATCCATGGTGCAGGGAGAGCGCTTCGAGGCCAAACGGATCATCGTCAAACCCGGCGGCAAAATCGTGATGCAGGAGCACTACCACCGCGCCGAGCACTGGGTGGTGGTGAGCGGCACGGCCCGTGTGACCCGCGGCGAGGAAGAGCTTCTGCTCAAGGAGGACGAATCGGTCTACATCCCCCTGGGGGTTTGCCACCGTCTGGAAAACCCCGGGAAGATCACGCTGGAGCTGATCGAGATCCGAACCGGGAGCTACCTCGGGGAGGATGACATCGTTCGCCACAACCGGCCCGCCTGAACCGGTCCAGGGCCTTACGGTGCCGCAGCGGCACCCCCAAAGGTTTGAGATGACCCCAACAGACCCCACCCCGCACGACGTCGCATCGATCGTCATGGCGGCCGGGCGCGGCAGCCGCATGCAAGGCTACGCGGGCAACAAGACCCTGCTGCCGCTGGTCCCCGGCGAAACCCCCTTTAGCGGCAGCCGCCCGATCCTGCTGCACCTGCTCGCGCACCTGCCGGCGGGCCCCAAGGTGCTGATCGTCAATCACTGCAAGGCGGACGTGATCGCCGCCACCCGTGGCTGGCCGGTGGCCACCTGCGAGCAGCCGGTGCTAAACGGCACCGGCGGCGCCATTCTGGCCGCCCTGCCGCAGATCGAGCGGCTGCCCTGCCGGCGCTTTGTGATCACCATGGGAGACGTGCCCTTCGTGCGCAGCGAGACCTACGCCCGCCTGGTGCAGGCCCTGGACGCCAGCGACCTCGTGGTGCTGGGCTTCCGGCCGGAGGACCGCAAGCAGTACGGGGTGCTGGAAATCGAGGCGGGCAGGGTGCTGCGGATCACCGAGTGGAAGTACTGGAAGGACTACCCGGCCGCGCGGGCGGATGCGCTTTCAATCTGCAATTCGGGGATCTACGCGGTCACCCGGGAGGCCCTGCTGGCCTACCTGCCGGTTCTCTCCTCCCGCCCCCAGACGGTCCACAAGCAGGTCAACGGCCGGATGACGGCCATCGAGGAGTTTTTTATCACGGATCTGGTCGAGTTCATGGTGGCCGACGGCCGGCCGGTGGGCTATCTGGTCGCCGAAGATGAAACCGAAACCATGGGCATCGACGATCTGGGGGCCCTGCAAAAGGCCCAGGCACGCGTAAGGGACGCCTTCTGACCCCCGCCGGGCGGCGTTAAACATGCTCGCCGGTGAGAAAATCGGGACGGGCGCCGGCGCCCGCCGATGGGCCGCCCCGGGCGCAGGGAGCGACAGGTCACGGTTATGGCCGTTTTTGAGTACAGCGCGCTGGATGCCAGCGGCAAAAAGGTTTCCGGCATCATCGACGCCGACAGCGCCGCCGCGGCCCGCCAGAAGCTGCGCGCGGCGCGCATTTTTCCGGTCAGCGTGCGCGAAGCCCGGGCCGGCGAGGTCAAGCCCGAGACGCGCGCCTTTTCTTTCAGCCGCCGGCTGAAGCGCATCCGGCCTGCCGAGGCGGCGATGCTGACCCGGCAGCTGGCCACCCTGCTGGGGGCCGGGTTTCCCCTGGTGCCGGCCCTGGACACCCTGCTCTCCCAGGGCCGCTCGCACACCTTCAACCGGATCCTGGCCCAGGTCAAGGACTCGGTCGTGGCCGGGAGCAGTTTCGCCGCGGCCCTGGCCCGCTACCCCGGCACTTTTTCCGCGCTCTTCATCAACATGGTGCGGGCCGGGGAGACCTCCGGGACTCTCGAAATCGTCCTCGACCGCCTGGCCGAGATCGGCGAAAAACAGGAGGAGCTCAAAAACCGCATCCGCTCGGCCATGACCTACCCGCTGCTGATGCTGGCCGTGGGGCTTTTGGTGCTCTTTTTTCTGCTGACCTACATCGTTCCGAGCATCACCGCGATTTTTTCCGACATGAACCAGGTGCTGCCGGCGCCCACGCGTTTTCTGATCCGGCTGAGCGCCTTGGTCCAGAGTGGCTGGTGGCTGCTGCTGCTGGCGGTCGCCGGGCTGGTGGTGCTCTTCCGAACGCTTCGCAAGACGGCCAAGGGGCGTTTCCTGATCGATCGCACCCTGCTGCGTCTGCCGGCGGTGGGTGTTCTGGTGCGCAAGATGGCGGTGGCGCGCTTTTCCCGGACGCTCGGCTCCCTGCTGGAAAACGGGGTGGTCCTGCTCTCGGCCCTTGAAATCGTCAAGAATGTCGTGGGCAACGTCCTTCTGGCCGACGCCGTGGCGGCCGCCGCGCGCGAGGTCGGCAAGGGTCAGGGGCTCGGCAATGCCCTGGCCGCTTCCCGGGTGTTCCCCGATCTGCCGATTCAGATGATCACCGTCGGGGAGCAGACCGGGCAGCTGGAAGCGATGCTCTACAAGGTGGCCGATGTCTATGAAAACGAGGTCCAGGCGACGATATTGCGAATGACATCGCTTTTGGAACCTGTTATGATTCTATTGATGGGCGTCGTGGTGGGATTTATCGTGCTCGCCATCTGCCTGCCGATTTTCGAAATGAACACCCTGATCCGATAAATCAAGGCCACCGGGGGGACTGGGTTTTTTTTTGTCCAGACCCGGGGGACCCATTTTTTCTGGAGGACGCATGCCAAGGACTTTTCGACGGACGTTAAACCCCAAGGGCTTTACGATGATCGAGTTGATGGTGGTCATCGTGATTCTGGGCATCCTGGCGGCCATCATTGCGCCGAAGCTGGTCGGGCGCACCGATGAGGCCCGCATCACCAAGGCCAAGGTGGACATCACCAACCTCGAGACCGCACTGAAGCTCTACAAGCTCGACAACGGCGTCTACCCCGGTACGGAGCAGGGGCTGCAGGCGCTGGTCGAAGCCCCGGAGACCGGCACGGCCCCCCGCAACTGGCGCGAAGGCGGCTACCTTGAAAAAAACAGGGTGCCCAAAGACCCCTGGGGCAATGAATTTGTCTATCTCTCCCCCGGCGTCTACGGCGACTTCGACCTCAGCTCATACGGCACCGACGGCCTGGCCGGCGGCGAGGGCATCAACGCCGACATCAACAATTGGGAAATCGAATAACCGCCGAGAGTCTGCCGCGCGAAATGCCGCGGCGCAGCACGGGTGGAGGCCAGGACGGTTTTACCCTGATCGAACTCGTGGTGGTCATGAGCCTGCTGGCGCTGATGCTCTACGTGGCGATCCCCCGCCTGCAGAACGACCTGCTGACCGACGGCACCCTGCGTGTAGCGCGCCGGATCATCGCCCAGGTGCGCACCCTTCAGGAAGAAGCCGTGCGGGTGCAGGCGACCTTCAGCCTGCACCTCGACCTGACGGCCAACCGGATGTGGGTCACCGACGAGCGCATGGACACGGCGCAGCAGGACGCGGCGGCGGAAGCGGCCTACCGCCTGCCGCGGGGGGTCAGCCTGATGGCGGTGGCGTATCCCGACGGCAACCGCCAAACCATCGGCGTCGCCCAGATCCGCTTCTACCCCCAGGAGGTCTCCGACATGGCCCTGATCCACATCTCGGATGAGGGCGGCCGGGAGTTTTCCTTTCGCATCGAACCCTTTTTGGCGGGTGTCAAGCTGTTCCCGGAAAGGGTCGCCTTCGATTAGGCTTCGGGGCTCTCCCGGGACGCGAGGGCGCCCGGCCCGCAGCGCGCCCGGCCGTTTTTTATGCGCGAACTTTTCCTCCCCACTTTAGGCCCCGGCCGCCGCAGCCTCTCCGCCGGTGGTTTTTCGCTGCTGGAAGTTCTGGTGGCGCTGGTGCTCGTGGCGGTGGTGTTGGTCAGCGTCTATCGTCTCTACTCGCAGTCGATTCTGATGGACCGTATGGCCCGCTTCGACACGCTGGCGCCGCAGCTGGCCCGGCTCAAACTGGCCGAGCTGGCGGGCAGCGACCCCGCAGAACTCCGGGGCGGGGAGGGCGATTTCGGACCCGACTTTTCCGGCTACACCTGGCGTGCGGCCGTCGAGGCCTCCGGGGCCGAGGCCCTGGGGAGCCCCGGCCGAGACCTGATGCGCATCGATCTCAGCGTCGCGCTGGCGGGCGGCGGCGTGTTCACTCTCAGGACCTACCGCTACGATGGCAGTGATGTCGACATCGCGACCCCCTGAGCCCGGCGGGCCGCTTGGGACCGCAGGCGTGCGCACGTCGTCGGGCGCGGGGTGCGGCGGATTTACCCTCTTGGAAATCCTGGTGGCGATTTTTATCTTCGCCATCGTGGTCACCACCATCTTCGGTTCGTTTAATTCCGTCTTTTCCACAGGTGAGCAGCTCCAGACCGACGCCGGGCTCTACGAAATCGCCAGGCGCTGCCTCAGCCGCATGACAACCGATCTTTCTCAGATCCATGTCACCCAGCGGCCGGCTTACGCACCGCCCGCCACCAGCGATGCGGGCGACCCCTACCAGGTCGCCGGAGAGGCGGTCAACCGCGGGGCCTCGGCGCTTGCGCGTCTGCGCTTTGCCAGCCGGGCCC
>JBAPYE010000115.1:0-4656 GCA_049284575.1 Desulfobacterales bacterium | reverse complement strand
GCCGCGCCCCCTGCCGGCCGCGCCTGGACCGGCGACAGAAAATGTCTTGACAGCTTTCCATGTTGCTGTTAAGGATAACCTTCACTTCAACCCAACCTGCGATCCTATGATTTCCAGCGCCATCATTCTCATTATTAGCCTTATTAGCGTCCTCGTAGCGGGTCTCGTCGTCCGCTGCGGGGATAACGGGTTGATAATGGCCTGAGCGCACCATCCACACCAGGAAAAAATCCGTTATCAGCCCAAAGGCCGGTAACGGATTTTTTTTTTGAAGCACCGCGAAAGGAAGCCATGAAAAGCGACAGCGTCAAAGACGGCATCGGTCGGGCGCCCCACCGGGCCCTCTTCAAAGCCATGGGCTACACCGACACCGAGATCCGGCGGCCGCTGGTGGGAATCGCCAACTCGGCCAACGCCATCATCCCCGGCCACATCCACCTGGACAAGATCGTGGAGGCCGTCAAAGCCGGGATTTACATGGCCGGCGGCACCCCCGTCGAGTTCGGCACCATCGGGGTCTGCGACGGCATCGCCATGAACCACGTGGGCATGAAGTACTCGCTTGCCAGCCGCGAGCTGATCGCCGACAGCATCGAGGTCATGGCCACCGCCCATGCCCTGGACGCTCTGGTGCTGGTGCCCAACTGCGACAAGATCGTACCGGGGATGCTGATGGCCGCGGCACGCCTGGATCTGCCGGCGATTGTCGTATCCGGCGGGCCGATGCTGGCCGGTCGGCGTCCGGGCGGAGGCGGGGAAAAAATCGACCTCATAACGGTTTTCGAGTCGGTCGGGGCGGTCAAGGCCGGCCGGATGACGCCCGCGGAGCTGGCCGAAATCGAAGACGCCGCCTGCCCCACCTGCGGGTCGTGCGCGGGCATGTTCACGGCCAACTCGATGAACTGCCTGACCGAGGCCATCGGCCTGGGGCTTGCCGGCAACGGCACCATCCCGGCGGTCATGGCGGCCCGCATCCGGCTGGCCAAAACCGCGGGCATGCAGGTGCTCGCGCTGCTGGCCAAGGGCCTGACACCCCGCCGGATCCTGACCCCCGACGCTTTTCGCAACGCCCTGACGGTCGACATGGCCCTGGGCTGCTCCACCAACACGGTACTGCACCTGACCGCCCTGGCCCGCGAGGCCGGGGTGGACTTCGACCTCGACCTGATCAACGCCGTCAGCGCCCAAACACCGCATCTCTGCTCGCTGAGTCCCGGCGGCAAGGACCACGTGGAGGACCTCGACCGCGCCGGCGGCATTCCGGCGCTGATGCAAACACTTCTTGCGGGCGGACTCCTGAACCCCGCCTGCCTGACGGTCAGCGGCGCGACGGTCGGCGAAAACCTGGCCACCGTGCGCGTCCTGGACCCCGCGGTGATCCACCCGCTGGATTCCCCCTACCACCCGGAGGGCGGGCTGGCGGTCCTTTTCGGCAATCTGGCGCCCGAAGGCTGCGTGGTCAAGCAGTCCGCCGTGCGGCCCGAAATGATGCGCCACGAGGGGCCGGCGCGGGTCTTCGACACCGAGGAGGCGGCTACCGAGGCCATCATGTCCGGCGGCATCCGCCCGGGCGACGTGGTCGTGATCCGCTATGAAGGCCCCATGGGCGGCCCGGGGATGCGCGAAATGCTGACGCCCACCTCGGCCATCGCCGGCATGCAGCTCGACGCCCAGGTGGCCCTCCTGACCGACGGCCGCTTTTCCGGCGGCTCGCGCGGGGCGGCCATCGGCCACATCTCGCCGGAGGCCATGCAGGGCGGCCCGCTGGCGGCTGTGCGCGAAAACGACCGGATCGCCATCGACATCCCGGCCAAAAAGCTCACCCTGAACGTTTCCGACCGCGAAATCCAGGAGCGTCTGGCGGCCTGGCGCGCACCCGCCCCCCGGATCACGCGGGGCTACATGGCCCGTTACGCCCGGATGGTGTCATCGGCCAGCCGCGGCGCGGTGGTCCGCTGAGCGCGGCCGCCGCGGGAACATTGAACCAGAAAGGAAGAAAACCCATGAAACTCACCGGTGCCCAGATCCTGATGAAAGTGCTCCAAGAAGAAGGGGTCGACACGTTGTTCGGCTACCCGGGAGGCGCGGTCATCGACATCTACGACGAGCTGGCCAGAACCGACATCCGCCACATTCTGGTGCGCCACGAACAGGGCGGCGTGCATGCCGCCGACGGCTATGCGCGCGCCAGCGGCAAGGTCGGTGTCTGTCTGGTGACCTCCGGCCCGGGGGCCACCAACACCGTCACCGGCATCGCCTCGGCCTATATGGACTCCATCCCGCTGGTGGTGATCACCGGCCAGGTTCCCACCCACCTGATCGGCAACGACGCCTTCCAGGAGGTCGACATCGTCGGCATCACCCGCCCCTGCACCAAGCACAACTATCTGGTCAAAAACATCGACGACCTGGCCCGCATCCTGCGCGAAGCCTTTTTCCTGGCCCGCTCCGGGCGCCCCGGCCCCGTCCTGGTGGATATCCCCAAGGACATCGCCAGCACCACCGCGGCCTACAAACTTCCCACGGCCGTAAAAATGCCCTCCTACAACCCCACCTACAGCCCCAACATGCGCCAGCTGCAAAAGGTGGTCAAACTGGTGCAGGAGGCCAAGCGCCCGGTGATCTTCGCCGGCGGCGGGGTCATCCTCTCCAAGGCCGCCGCGGAGCTGACCGAGTTCGCCCGTAAAGCCCAGATTCCGGTGACCACCTCGCTGATGGGCCTGGGGGCCTTCCCGGGCTCCGACCCGCTCTGGCTGGGCATGATCGGGATGCACGGCACCTACCGGGCCAACATGTCCACCGGCGCCTGCGACCTCTTGATCGCCATCGGGGTGCGCTTCGATGACCGCGTGACCGGCAAGACCGACGCCTTCGCGGCCCAGTCGAAAATCGTGCACATCGACATCGACCCCACCTCGATCCGCAAAAACATCCCGGTCACCGTGCCGGTGGTGGGCGACTGCAAGATCTCCCTGGGGCACCTCAACCAGCTCATCGACGCCCTGGACCTGACCGATCTGGACGCCCGGCGCCGGGAGTGGCTGGAAACGATCGCGGCCTGGAAGAGCACCACACCGCTGGCCTACCAGCAGGGCGAGGCCATCAAGCCGCAGTTCGTGATCGAAAAGCTCTATGAGCTGACCCGCGACCGGGAAACCATCATCACCACCGAAGTCGGCCAGAACCAGATGTGGGCCGCCCAGTACTACCACTTCGAAAAACCCGGGCATTTCATCACCTCCGGCGGTCTGGGGGTCATGGGCTTCGGCCTGCCGGCGGCCATCGGCGCCCAGGCGGCCTGCCCCGACAGCCTGGTGGTGGACGTGGCCGGCGACGGCAGCATCCAGATGAACATCCAGGAGATGGCCACCGCGGTCCAGTACTGTCTGCCGGTCAAGGTGGTGATCCTCAACAACCGCTATCTGGGGATGGTGCGGCAGTGGCAGGAGCTGTTTTACGAGGGCCGCTACGCCTGCACCGCCATGGACAACGCCCCGGATTTCGTCAAACTGGCCGAGGCCTACGGTGCGGTGGGCCTGCGGGCGGAGAAACCCGAAGAAGTCGAGGCGGTGCTGCGCGAAGGACTTTTTTCGCCCCGCACCGTGATCATGGACTTCAAGGTGCAGCAGACCGAGTGTGTCTACCCGATGGTCCCGGCAGGCGCGCCGATTACCGAAATGCTGCTGGTTTAGGGCCCGCGGCGCACGCCAAAAAAGGAACGAATGCCATGATCGAAGAAAATCACGTGCTGTCCCTGCTGGTGGACAACGAACCGGGGGTGCTCTCGCGCATCGTGGGCCTCTTCAGCGGCCGGGGCTTCAACATCGAAAGCCTCTGTGTGGCGGAGACCACCGAGCCCAAGGTCTCGCGCATCACGATCGTCACCAAGGCCAACGCCCCGGTGGTGGAGCAGATCAAAAAACAGCTCAACAAGCTGATCAACATCCTGAAGGTCTACGAGCTCACCGGCCAGGATTTTGTCCAGCGTGAAATGGCCCTGATCAAGGTCACCGCCAAGCCGGACCATCGCGCCGAGATTCTCCGGATCGTCGACATCTTCCGCTGCAAGGTGGTGGACGTCGGCCAGGAGCACTACACCATCGAGGTGACCGGCGACCAGGGCAAACTGAGCGCCATCATCAGTCTGCTGAAACCTCTGGGCATCAAGGAAATCGCCAAAACCGGGATCATCGCCCTTTTCCGGGAGCCCAAATGATCCGGCCGCGGGCCTGAGACCGTCACCGCTTTTTGCATCCCAACATTCAAGGAGACCAACATGGCAAAGATCGATTTTGGAGGCGTCATCGAGGAGGTCATCACGGCCGACGAGTTTACCCTGGACCGGGCCCGGGAAACCCTCAAAGACGAGGTCATCACGATCCTGGGCTACGGCGTTCAGGGTCCCGGCCAGGCGCTGAACCTGCGGGACAACGGCTTTTCGGTGATCGTCGGCCAGCGGGAGGGCACCGCCTCCTGGCAGCGCGCCGTGGAAGACGGGTTTGTGCCGGGTAAAACCCTGCTGCCCATCGAGGCCGCCGCGCGCCAGGGCACGGTGGTGCAGTACCTGCTCTCGGATGCCGGCCAGATGGCCCTCTGGCCGCAGGTCAAGCCGTGCCTGAACGAAGGCGACGCCTTGTTTTTCTCCCACGGCTTCTC
>JBAPYE010000114.1:0-2591 GCA_049284575.1 Desulfobacterales bacterium | reverse complement strand
GCTTCCAGACCGCGCTTTTTGCCGGCGACCGCCGCTCGCTGCGCCTGCGCGAGGACGACCCGGCCTGCCGCGGGGCGCGGCCGGACCTGGTGATTACGCACCTGCCGCAACTGATCGACAGGTGCCTGGCCAGTTGAACCGGCCAATAGGCCGGGTAAGAAACCCAAAATTTGGCCACAGCCACCCGGCACCCGCTGCGGGCCGATAACCACAACCGATCCACGACCGGTGACGCCCAACCGGCGCCGCTACGAAAGATGCCATGAGCCAAACGGAAAATCCCCTGCCCCCGGCGACCTCCGCCCCTGAGCCCGCACCCATCTATATCCCCGGGCGCGACCCCGAGGAGGACGCCTGGTTCACCGCCTTTTTTCTGGAAAACCACCTGGACCATTTCGCCTACCCGGACCACGTGGCGACCCCCGAGCAGGTGCGCTTCATGGTCTACGCCGAGGAAAACGAGCGCTACTACCCGTGTTCGGACCAGATGTTCAAGGCCATCATGGGCCGCAGCCCGTCCCTGATGATCCAGCAAAAATACCTCGCGGTCTACCAGAGCACCATCGCCCTGATCGAGGCCCTGATCGAGGAAGCGCCCGAAAAGGCCTTTCTGGAAGCCCTGATCCGCATCAAGTACCAGCACGAAATCCGCGACGAGATCATGATCCCGTCACGCCTGCAGAAGCGCCTGCTCAACATCTTCATCAACCGCACCCAGATCGAGGACCCCTACCTCTTCGAGAAGGCCCGTCGCAACCAATTGTCCGCCAGGATTCTTGCCGGCAATGGGTTTCAGCAGGCCCTCAACCGGCTGGACCCCAGGGACATGACCCCGCCGCCACCCACCCTGGGCCAGGTGCGCAAGCTGGCCGAAACCATCGCGTTGCGGCGCCTGATCGCCCTTTCGGCCGAGAGCGCCCTCTGGCAGCAGGACCGCGACACGCAGCCGAGCAGCGGCGACCTCGAGCGGATCTTCCGGCGCCGCATCACCGGCAACGGGGCCGACCGCTTTTTCAACTTTCTCGGCATCGGCCTCCATGAGCGCCGCGAGACCATCCGCAGCCGCAAGATCCTCTGGTTGGCCGACGAGGCCGGCGAGATCCTGGTGGATCTGCTGATTATCCGCAACCTGACCAAACTCGGCCACAAGGTGATCATCGCCTTCAAGGAGGGGCCGCTTTTCACCAAGGTCGACATCCACGACGTGCGCGCCGACCAGATCCTGCGCAAATCCCTGGAGGACGCATACCACATCGAGGGCGCGGTCCTCGGCAAAAACCAGCTGGCGCAGGTGCTGCGCAGCGACCACCCGATATTCGTGCTCTCCGACGGCACCCGCGAAAACCTCAACTTCCTTCTGACCAGCACCACCTTCGCCCGGGTGTTCAAGGAGGTCGACGGCGTCATCTCGCGCGGGGCGGACCAGCAGCGCCGGCTGTTCGAAACCCACTTCCAGTTCACCCAGGACATTTTCAACATTCACACCGACAATAGCGGCGCGGTGGCGATCGCCTTCAAGCCGCGGCACCCGGCGGTGATCAAGTTTTCGCACGCCGACCTGGAGGAAAAGGCCCGCGCCATCATCCACCAGATGGCGGCGGCCAAGGCCGCCGGCATGACGGTGATCTTCTACAGCGGCATCATCGGCTCGATCCCCGGCAAGCTCCAGGTGGCCAAACGGATCATGTCGGTCTTCATCACCCACCTCAAGGAGCAGCTGGCCGACACCTTCATCATCAACCCCTCGGAGTACTTCGAGTCCGGGATGGACGCCGACGACCTGATGTACATGTGGGAAATCGTCCAGCGCAGCGGCCATATCGACATCTGGCGCTTCCAGTCCTACGAGGATATCGCGCGCGCCTTCGACCTGCTGGGCCAGAAGGTGCCGCCGGAGTGGGTCGGCAAGGATGCCACCTACAGCACGGGCTGTACCAAGGAGATGACCATTGCCCTCGAAGTCCAGCTCAAATACCCGGAGATGCAGATCATCGGGCCGCCACGGGAAAAGTTCATGCGGCGGCGCGATTACGGCGTGGGCAAGATGTACGACCAGCGCCTGGCAGCCGCCAAACCCCTGGCGCCGATGGGCTGAGCAGGGCGCGATGGGAGAGCAGCGACCATGACCCCGGCTGCAAGCGTCTACCCCGACAGCCCGCGGGTGGCCGTGGGGGCCGTGGTGTTCCGCCAAAACCGGGTGCTGCTGGTGCGCCGCGGCAGCCCGCCGGCGCAGGACACGTGGGCCATCCCCGGCGGCAGCGTGCGCCTGGGCGAGACCCTGAGAGAAGCCGCCGAGAGGGAAACCCGCGAGGAAACCGGCGTGATCATCCGCGCCGGGGCGCCGATCTACACCTTTGAGGTGGTGGAGCGCGACGCCGTTGGGGCGGTGCGCTTCCACTACGTGATCGTGGATCTGGCGGCCGAATACGTCAGCGGCACGCCCCGGGCGGGCGACGACGCGCTGGACGCCCGCTGGGTTTCCGCCGCGGAACTGGGCGGCCTGCCGGTCAACCTCGCCACCCGCCGCCTGCTGCGGCGGTTCGGATTTTCAGCGAAGAGCAAAGCGCCCTATGAACCCTGACCGCGCCTGT
>JBAPYE010000113.1:0-11188 GCA_049284575.1 Desulfobacterales bacterium | reverse complement strand
GCTCGGGGGCGGCCGGCGCGCAGGGTTTCACCCGGGGCCACCCGCATAGCATCCCAGGCGGGCTGCCAGGCGGCCAGGACCGCCACCGCGACGGTCATCAGAAAGGAAAACGCCAGTTCCCAAAAAGCCAGCTGCGGGCCGTCCACCTGAACCCGCACGAAAAGCGTTGAAATCGTCCCACCGATGCCGTGCAGAAGGTATTTGAGCATCAGAACGCCGGCCGGCACCGCCAGCAGCCAGCCGACGACACCAAAAAGACCGCCTTCGGCGAGGAAGAGCAGAAAGATCAGTCGCGGCGGTGCGCCCAAGGCCCGCAGGGTCGCCAGCTCGGTGCGGCGTGCGGCGGCGTTTAGGGCCACCAGGCTGTAGACCAGGAACATGCCCACGAAAAGGGAAACAAAGCTCAACACCGAGAGGTTCAGGCGGTAGGAGCGGATCATCGCCTGCCCGCTCTGCCGGGCCTGACCGGGGGGCAGGATTCGGACGCCGGGCGGCAGGTCCAGGGAAAGCCGGTGGTGGCCGGGCTTGAGCCGCACATCGATCCGGTCCACCGCCCCGAAGACCCCGGCAAACTCCTGAAAGGTGGCAATGTCCGTGACGGCCACCCGGCCCCCCTCCACCAGCGCAAGCCCCCGGAGGGCCATCCGGCCCAGGACCCGAAAGGTGGTCGTGGCGCGGGTGTTGGTAAGCGCCAGCGCGTCTCCGGGGCTCGCCCCCAACTCCCGGCCAAGTCGCTCGGCCAGCAGCAGGGTTCCGGGGACGGCCATCAGGTCGGTCCACAGCGCAGCAGGCGCCCCCTGATCGCCGGCGGTCTCCCAGGCGCGAAAAGAACGGTCCAGAATCGGGTCGATCCCGATCAAGAGAAAGGACACCCCGTCCGCCCCCGCCGGTGCGACGTAGGTGCTTGAAAACGGTGATGCGGCCGCCACTGCCGGGTCCCGCAAGAGCGCAGGCAGGAGGGTTTCCGGCACGCGCCCACCCGGCGCGCTGAGGCTCACGTCGGCGGCGCCGGCGATGAGGGTCATGCTGCGGTCGAAGGCCCCCACGGCGGCGTTGATGGAAAGCCGCACACTGCTGAAAACCATCGCCCCCAGGGCCACCCCGACCACCACCGCCAAGGCGCGCACCCGGTGGCGCAACAGGTGCCGCAGACTGAAGACATGAAACAGGTGGCAGAAAAGACGGGTCATGGCCGCGGGTCGAGAATGCGGCCGTCCTGCAGGTGAATCTGCCGGGTGGCGGCCGGGTCGGCAATGGTGCTGTGGGTCGCCATGACAACGGTGCGCCCCCAGCGGCGGTTGAGATCCACCAGCAGCTCCAGCACCGCCTGGCCGCTGCGGCTGTCGAGATTGCCGGTGGGCTCGTCGGCCAGCACGATCGCCGGATTGTTGACCACTGCCCGGGCGATGGCGGTTCGCTGCATCTCGCCCCCCGAAATCTGGGACGGCAGATGGTCCAGGCGCCCGCGCATGCCCAGCCAGACCAGCAACTCCTCCGCCCGCCTACGGGTTGCCGCAAACGGCCGACCGGCCAAAAGCGCCGGCAGGCTGACATTTTCCAGGACGGTCAGGGTAGGCAGCAGATTGAAGGACTGGAAGACCACCCCGACGACCTCACGCCGGAAACGGGTCAACTGGCTGGCGGTGGCCCGGTTGAGGTCGTGGCCGGCCACCACCAGCTCTCCGCCGCTGGGGCGGTCCAGACCGGCCAGGAGCGAAAGCAGGGTGCTTTTACCGGACCCGCTGCGCCCCTTGAGAAGCACCAGCTCCCCGGCGGTGATGGTCAGATCGATCCCATCGACCCCCACCACCGGGGTGGCACCCAGGCTGTAGGAGCGGGTCAGCCCCCGGGCGGTGATCAGCGCGGCGGCTGCCGCCCCCTGCCCCCCAGCGGTTTTGGTGTTTGCCTTCTGATCCATAAAGTTCTAAATATAGGCAGATGCCGGTTTGATCAACCCCACAGGCACGATGACGGTCTGAAGAGCAAAAGCGCCGCCATCAGGAACGGAGGTCGGAATGCACCCACCGCTGTCACCCGAAACCGAAGCCGTCCACGGCAGCAGCACGCCCCCGCTGCCCACCCTTGACCTGGTCGCCCCGATCCACATGACCTCGACCTTTCGTTTCCGGGACGTGGATCACGGTGCCGGCCTCTTTGACGGCTCCCGTGAGGGCTACGTCTACTCCCGCATGGCCAATCCCACCGTCGATCTGCTTCAGGAAAAACTGGCGCGTCTGGAAGGCGCCGAAGACGCCGTCGCCACCGCCTCCGGCATGGCCGCGATCGCGGCGGTGGTCATGAGCCTGCTCAAACCCGGCGAAAACCTGGTGGCCGCCGCAACCCTTTACGGCGGGACCTTTGCGCTCTTCAACAGCCGGCTGAAGCGCTGGGGCATGACGGCCCGCTTCCTGCCGGCAACGCGTTTCGAGGATGCCGCGGCCATCACGGCGGCCATCGATCCCCAGACCCGCCTGCTGTTCATTGAAACCCCGGCCAACCCGACCCTGGATATCGTCGATATCGCGCTCTGGGCCGGCATCGCCCGGCGCCACGGCATTCCCCTGATCGTCGACAACACCTTCGCCAGCCCGCTGCTGCAGCGGCCGTTGGCGCTGGGTGCCGAGGCCGTGGTGCACTCGGCCACCAAGTACCTCGGAGGCCATGGCGACATCATCGGCGGCATCATCGCCGGCAGCCGCACGCTGAGTGCGCGCATCCGGGAGGACTACACCCATCTCTTCGGCCCCTGTCTGAGCCCCTTCAACGCCTGGCTGGTGTTGCGCGGCATCAAGACCCTGGCCCTGCGCATGCGCCGTCACAGTGAGAATGCCATGATCATCGCCCAGTGGCTGGGCGGCCACCCGAAAGTCGCACGGGTGTTCTACCCCGGGTTGGCGACCCACCCGGGGCACCCGGTCGCCAGACGCCAGATGAAGGCCTTCGGCGGGATGATCGCCTTTGAAATCAAGGGCGGCCTGGCGGCAGGCAAACGCTTGATGAACCGTTTGCGCCTGTGCACACTGGCGGTCAGCCTGGGGGATTGCGAAACCCTGATCCAGCACCCGGCCTCCATGACCCACGCCACCTATTCGCCGGCCGAGCGCCAGGCCGCCGGGATTTCCGACGGCCTCATCCGGATGTCGGTGGGCCTCGAAGCCCCGGAGGATATCATCGCCGACCTGCAACAGGCCATGACCGAAGGCCCTACAGGGGCCTGATGCCCTCGGTGCTGATGCCCTTGACGAAATAGTGCTGGTCGTTCCGAAAGCTCAAAAAAATCACGATGAACGCGATGGCTGTGGAGATCATCAACGGCTTGTTGCGGTAGAGCGCATCCAACCGCTGGTCGCGGACCAGCTTGGCGTCCGGGCCGAAGTAGGTCGAAAAAAGGCCGTCCAGCAGTTGGTGTTCGTCCGGCCGGGTGACCCGGTCGCTTCCGCCGCCGTGGCAGTAGTGCATGACCTCCAGCAGCAGGGCGCGCTGTTGCTGGAGGTCGGTGAAATGATAGCCGACCACGTGCATGAAGTTGCGCTGGGCCTCTTTCAGGCTGGCGGCGCAGAGCGCGTCGAAGATGTTCGCGGCCACCGGGTCGTCGGAAACCACCCCGTTTTGACGGATCAGTGACAGCAAAACGGCGTTTTTAAAGAGCTGGTAGAGCCGTTTGGCGCCGTTGAGCGCCAGCGGGGGGCTGTGGACCTGATCGGGCAGGTAGCCGCAAAAATTGTTGACGAAAAGAATCTGGAACAGGGTTTCGAAGAAATCGATCCCCTCCAGCGGGTCCTGCATCACGATGTGCATGTCCAGGGTATTGTCCAGGCGGTCGGCGAGTTTCACCCGCACGGTTTCCAGATCGCCGCGGGAGGAATCCAACAGCCGCCCGATGTAGCGAAAATAGGATTCATCGCTGCGGCGGGTGAGGTCAACCAGGCGGCGGGTCAGGGTTTCTTCCGCCGCCGGCGGCAGGCGCTGCAGCAGGGCGTAGAGCTGAGCTTCCAGTTGGCGCCACCGGGGAGCCGCAAAATCGGTTGACTGTACATCCTCCAGAATGTCGTGGAACAGCGCCGTCAGGAGTCCGACGGGATTCAGGGCTTTCTCCGAACGCGCGAAAAGCGCCGTCGCCCGCAGCGGGTGCAGGACCGCCATGGGACCCAGCCGCCGCCGTTTCTGACCGAAAGCGCCGAAGAGATAGCTCAGGGCCTCCATGACGATGGCCTTGTATTCGCGGTCCGCCTTTTCATCCGGGTCCAGTTTTTGGCCGCGGATGATGAACGTCAGGATGTTGTAGCGGTTCAAGCTGGCGGCGCTCAGATTGTAGTTGAGACCCGATGAGAGCCGCAAAAACTCGTTTAAGTCATACAACGGCATAATGTGCTCCGGTATGCTCCCCGGGTTCCGGAAGCATCCCCCCAGGCGGGGGCATGGGGGATGATGGATTGCGCTGCAAACCACCCGGTGCCGGATGGTGGACCGGCGGCGGCGGCGGCGCGAAATCAAAAAAAGGCGGGCGGCGGCGGTTATCGCCAAAACCCTCAAGCCTGAGCGCAAACCGGACGATAGCAGGGAATAACCGGCGAGAGTAACCTGAGACCTCGCCGGAAAAAATTTGGTGGTTGATTTTTCAATGAAAATGAACTACAGCAAGTCTCTAAAATCCCCCAACCTCAAAGATCCCCTATTACCGAGCATGCCGATGCATTCAGAAATGGAGAGCCTCGCCCATCGCGGCTTTGTACCCAGCCCCGAGGGCATCACCCGTCGCAAAGCCCTTAAAATGCTGATCGCCGGTGCGATGGCAACGGGCCTCGCGCCCCTTTGGGCCCAGCCGGCAGCCGCATCCCTACCGCCTCAATCCTGTTCGGGACGTCTGGCACTCTACAATACCCACACCGACGAGGACCTGAGGATCCGTTACCTTACCACCCGCGGGGCGTTTGAACCCAAAGCCCTCAGGCGTTTGAATCACTTCTTTCGCTGCCACCACACCAACCAGGTACACCCCATCGATCCACGCCTCTATCTGCTCCTGGATCACCTGCGGCAGCAGCTGGGGGCCCAGAGCCACCGCATCGAGCTGATTTCGGGATTCCGCTCCGAAGCCTACAACCGCCTGTTGCGCCAAAAGAGCGGCCAGGTGGCCAAGAACAGCTACCACGTGCAGGGCATGGCCGCCGATATCCGCCTGGAGGGCGTTTCCTTGGCCAGCATTCACCAGAGCGCCCAGCGGCTGAAGGCTGGTGGGGTCGGCCGCTACAACGAATTTATTCACGTCGATGTGGGGCCGGTTCGCTCCTGGTAGGCAGCTCGGCCACCAGCTCCCAATCCGCCGCCTCGGTTAACCGCAGGGGGGCGCCCGGCCGGTCCTGGGGCTCACGATTCAAAGCCGCCCACAACACCCCGTCGCGTTCATAGATGTCCTCCCGAAAATTCACCGTGCCGTCCGCGTCCACCCATGCGGTCCAGTAGAGCAGGTGCACCATGCAGTCTTTCACCGGCCGCACCGTCTGCCGGACGCCGCTGTCGACCGCAGCCCGAACCGCAGCCGGGCCCCACCCCGGTGTTCCCTCGAGAACGAAGGCCGCCAGTTCCAGGGGCTTTTCCAGCCGGATGCAGCCGTGACTGAGCGCCCGCTGCTGGCGATTGAACAGGCTGCGCCCGGGGGTGTCGTGCAGGTAGACATTGAACGGGTTGGGAAACATGAACTTGATGCGCCCAAGCGCGTTCCACGGGCCGGGCAGCTGGCGCAGGCGGCCGGGGAAGCGGTCTTCTCTGGTCGCCTTCCAGTCCACGTCGGCGGGGTCGATGACGGCGCCATCGGGACGCCAGTCGGCCAGCAGCTGGAAGTGGTTGGCCGCCAGGTAGCCGGGATCGCGGCGAATCTTGGGCAGATACTCCGCCACGGTAATCGAGTGGGGCACATTCCAGTAGGGGTTGATCTCCAAGTAGCGCATTTTTCGGCTGAAAACCGGGGTTTTCTGGTAAGCCTCCCCCACGATCACCCGCATGACCAGCCGCAGGACGCCCCCTTCGACCGCCATCAGCGAGAAATCCGCGGCATTCACCAAGATGTAGCGCTGACCGAGGTCATGGGGGATCCAGCGCCAGCGCTCCAGGTTGAGCAGCAGCTGTGCCAGGCGCTGATCGGCGGATACGTTCAGCGCCCGCAGGGTCGCCGGCCCCACCACCCCGTCCGGTGTCAGGCCGTGGCGCCGTTGAAAGCGCGCGACGGCCCCGGCCAGACCGGCATCAAAATAGGCCTCCGACTGGCTGCGGTCCCTGAGATCCCCGCTGATCGCCAGCCGCTCGCGCAGCTTTCGAACCTCGGGATCGTTGTCATCGCGCCGCAAGGTTTTTGGGGGGTGCAGGCTGGGCCAACCGCCGGCGGCCGCAACGCGGCGAAGATCTTCAGCGGCGGCCACCTGTCGCTGATAGTCGGGGTGCACCGGGGCCAGCGCTGCCAGAAGCTGCTCGATGCTGCCGTGGGTGTCGAGCGCGGCCAAGACCTCGAGCACCTCCAGCGAGCGTTTGCGCGCCACCCACTGGGGGTAAATGGTCTCGGGGTCCACCTTGCCGCCCACCAGGTGGGAGGCAAAGATGATAAAGGCGTCGGTCATCACAATGTCAAATCCGGCCAGCGCACGGGCCGAGATGAGCGCGGGATCATCGCCGCCGCCGCGAAAATATCTCAGCCAGTCCCGGATGCAGCTGTAATGATACTCGTCGGCGATCAGGCCGTGGCGGCCGGCATCGGCCAAAACCCGGGCGAAGTCCCGCGCCGGTGCGCTGGGCCCGCCGGCTTGCACCCAGATCGGGGCGAAGCCGCGGTCGCGGTAAAAGCGGACCAGATCGCCGCCGGCATGGATGCGCTCGCAGCCGACCCACAGATGGCGAGCGTCGCCCGGGCGCTCCAAAAGCTCCCGCAGCACCGTCGCCACGGTCTCGCGGCTGGCGGCGCCGGCCGACCCGGCAGCCAGCAGGCCGGCGGTCAGAATAAGCGGCGCCATCCAGACGAGGGCTGATTTTCTATAGAACCAGTTCATTTCAAGACTCTTCCGTCAAGACATCCCGCCATCCGCGCTGAAGGCCGCCGGGCGGCAGTCCCCGACCGGCGCCGGTGGCGCGCCCAACACGCCTCAGGCGCCGTTTTCGGGTTTAACGCCGCGCTGCTGGTAGCGCTGCTGGGCCGCCAAAACGGCCTTGCGCAGCCGGATGCTGTGGGGGGTCACCTCCACCAGCTCGTCGCGGCGGATAAAGTGAATCGCCCGCTCGAGGGTCATCGCTTTGACCGGTGAGAGAATCACGTTGTCGTCTTTGCCCGCCGCCCGCATGTTGCTCAGCTTTTTCTCCTTGCAGGGGTTGACGTTGAGGTCGCTGTCACGGTTGTGCTCTCCGACGATCATGCCTTCGTAAACCGGACAGCCCGGCACGATGAAAATCTGTCCGCGCGGCTCGAGGTTGAAAAGCGCGTAGGCCACCGCCTTGCCCTTGCGATCGGAGACGATCGAGCCGGTAAAGCGCGAGGCGAACTCCCCCCGGAAGGGCTCGTAACCGGCAAAATAACTGTTCAGAATGCCGGTGCCGCGGGTATCGGTCAGAAATTCGTCGCGGTAACCGATCAGCGATCGCGACGGAATCGAAAACTCGATGCGCACCCGCCCGGTGCCGTGATTGACCAGGTTGGTCATCTGCCCCTTGCGGATCGCCAGTTTTTCGGTCACCACCCCCAAAAAGCGGTCGTCGCAGTCCACCAGCAGGTGTTCGATGGGCTCCAACTTGCGGCCATCCTTGAAGTTGTATATCACCTCCGGGCGCCCCACCGCCAGTTCAAATCCTTCCCGCCGCATGGTCTCGATCAGAATCGCCATCTGAAATTCGCCGCGGCCCTTGACCAGAAAGGTGTCGCGCTCTTCGGTGTCTTCGAGCTGGAGAGCCACGTTGCGCAGGGTTTCCTTGAACAGCCGCTCGCGAATCTTGCTGGCCTGCACGATGGCTCCCTCCTGACCGGCAAAGGGTGAGGTGTTGGCCGAAAACCGCATCGAAACCGTGGGCTCATCCACTCGCAGGCGTTTCAGGGGGCGATGGTTTTCGCCGGTGCAGATGGTGTCCCCGATCTTGACGTTCTCGATCCCCGCCAGCACCACGATATCGCCTGCCAGCACCTCGTCGACGTCCTTGAGCACGACCCCCTCGTAGACCTGCAGCCGCGAAATCTTAAGCGGCTGGGGGGCGCCGTCCTCGCCCAGACAGACCAGGCTGTCACGCCGCCGGATCACGCCGCTGACCGCCTTGCCGATGGCCAGGCGCCCCAGGTAATCCGAATACCCCAGATCGGAGACCAGCATCTGGAATGGGGTCTCTGGGTTGCAGACCGGCGGAGGAATTTCGGCGATGATTTTTTCAAACAGCAGCTCGAGTCCCCGCCCCGGCGCGTCGGGTGCGGCCATGGCCACTCCGTCGCGCCCGATGGCGTAAAGGTAGGGGAAGTCCAACTGGGTCTCGTTGGCGTCCAAATCGATAAACAAATCATAGATGGCATCCAGGATCTCCGCGGGGCGTGCATCCTTGCGATCGATCTTGTTGATCACGACGATGACCTTGAGACCGGCCTCGAGGGTCTTTTTGAGCACGAACCGCGTCTGGGGCAGCGGCCCCTCGGAGGCATCGACCAGCAGCAGGGCCCCGTCGACCATGGACAGCGCCCGCTCCACCTCCCCTCCGAAATCGGCATGGCCGGGAGTGTCGATGATGTTGATCTTGACCCCTTGCCAGACGATGGCGCAGTTCTTCGCGGCGATCGTGATGCCCCGCTCGCGCTCGAGGTCCATGCGGTCCATGATGCGGTCGTCCATCTGCTGACCCTCACGAAAAACCCCGCTCTGTTTGAACATGGCATCCACCAGGGTGGTCTTGCCGTGGTCGACGTGGGCGATGATGGCGATGTTGCGCAACGGCTGTTGCGAATTGGTGGGCGTCATGGTTGCGTTTCCTGTTTTGTTCCAAAAGCGCCGCCGGCCGGCGCAGCCCGCGCCGTTCCGGCGGTGGTTGGGTTGATCGGTCGGCTGCCGCGCCGGTGCGCGGGGGCCCCCGGCCCCTTAAAACCGCTCGATCAACTTGTCGATGAGATAGGAGCTTTCGCGGATGGCCTGCTCCCCGAAGGGCCCGAACCATTCGGAGACCCGCCTGAACTCCTTGCAGAATTTAACTTTATCCCCTTTTTCCAGCATCTCCAGATTGCTGCTGAGGGAAACGATGTACTCCTTTAACATCTCCCGCCGCTGGGGGGTGGCAAAGATGATTTCGGCATACAGTTCGGCCTCCTGGGCGAAAAGCCGCCCCACCATCGCCAGTTCCAGCCGATAGATCGGGCTCGAGAATTCAAGTGAGCGGTTGAGACTCGCGTTTTTACGGCAGAGGAACTGGCCGAAGGCAAAGGTCGCGAAATGGCGCAGGGCCTGAACAAAGCCCATAATGTGATCGTGCTCCGCCGGGGTGGCATGCACCACGACGCTGCCCCAGGCCGAAAACTGGTCGAGCACCCATTGGCAGGCATCGTCCATGCGCCCGGGGGTGACCACCACGATCTGCTTGTCCATGCTGGAGGTGGTCGGCCCGAACAGGGGGTGCAGGCCCAGCACCGGTCCCCTGTGGGCCGCGAGCATGGCCTGCAGGGGGTCGGCCTTGAGGCTGGTGATATCGGCCAGTACGCACTGCGGCGGCAGGTAAGGTCCCAACCGCCGGGCAACGGCCCCGGTAACATCGATGGGAACGCAGAGCAGCACCAGGTCGACCTCCCGGCAGCGCTCGGCGGCCTCCGCCCAGTCGCTTCGATCCAGCGTGTCGACCCGGTAGCCGGCGTCTCCAAACCAGCGCACGAAATAACGCCCCATACTGCCGCCGCCGCCCACCACCAGAATTCGGGCGCCGGGCCGCACCCCCCGCCGGGAAAGTCGCGCGGTCTGGGTCACCCGGGACTGCCGAACGATGCGGCGATAGAGTTCCTCGACAAAATCGGCGTCCAGCCCATGAGCGGCGGCCTGGGCGCGCAGGTCGAAAATCAGGTCCTCCTCGCGGGCCGGGTGATACACCGGCAGGTGGGCGGCCTTTTTAAACGCCACCACCTTTTCGACCACCGTCTGACGATCCTTCAACAGCTCGACAATGCGGCGGTCGATACCGTCGATCTGACCGCGCAGTTCGGCCAGAGTCGATTCGGATGCCTCGCGAGGGCCGCCTTGGGGCCGGCGGGACGCGGGTGGGTCAAAGGGGGTGTTTTTCATCTTCGCCTTTCCCAGCGATGTTTCGAGCGGCCTTCGCAAAAATCGCGACCTTGCCGCAAACTAAAAAAATAAGACCGTCGACTTCCATTTTAAACCGCAAACCGGCCGGGGGGGTCAAAATCAGTCCCAGGCCGGCTTGCGCCGCGCAGAGCACATATCATCACCCGCCCCCGGGATGCAAGCCCGCCCCGCGCTAAAAAAAGCTGCCGCGGGATACTCGGTCGAACCGCAAATTTGCAATTCAGGCTTTTCTGGGTGTATGATGCTGCCGTTTTTGAGGCGACCGCCGGCCGCCGCTCCAGACCACGGCACACACAAAAAGATCCCCGCCCAATGGAACGCGCCAAAACTTATCGCTACTGCCCCCAGTGCGCAGGCCCGCTGCAGCTCGCCAACCTGAAAGCCGGCGAGCCGCCACGCCTGATGTGCGGAAGTTGCCGCTTCGTGCTCTATCTCGACCCCAAGATCGCCGCCTGTGTCATCACGCGGGTGGAAAACCGGATCGTGCTGCTCAAGCGCGCCATTCCGCCGGCCTATGGCCGCTGGGTGATTCCGGGCGGCTTTGTGGATGTGGGCGAACCGGTGCCCCAGGCCGCCGCCCGTGAAGCCTGGGAAGAGGTGCGCCTGCGGGTGGCCATCGGCCCCCTGGTGGGGGTCTATTCCTATCCCCAGGTCACCACCGTGGTGGTGGTTTACGCGGCCGAGGTCGTCGGCGGCCGCCTGCAGGCAGCCGACGAGGCCCTGGATGTCGGCCTGTTCGCGCCGGCGGAGATTCCCTGGCAGGACCTGGCCTTTTCCAGCACCCGCGATGCCCTGCGGGACTATCTCCGCACCCGTGATGCGGCCCACCCGCCGCTTCGGCCCGCCACTTCGTGAGCGCCCTTAGGCCGCGGGCCACCGCGGGTGTGTCCGGG
>JBAPYE010000112.1:0-9852 GCA_049284575.1 Desulfobacterales bacterium | reverse complement strand
CGTCTTCAGACGAAACACTCTTTCATGGTGTGGAAAATGGCGGTAAAGACGTCGGTCAGTCGCTCCAGGCAGGCCAGGCCGGCGGCCACAAAATCCTTTTTCTCCCACAGGTCCCGGAAGGATAGCTCGAAATTGCCAAATCCGGAAAGACCACCAGGTCGCATCCGCGACGAGCGGCACCAGCGGCAAAATCTTTTATCTTTTTGAAATTGTAATTGAAATCCCCGACAATCGGGTTGATTGGGGCGAGGGCGATTTTCATGGCCAGATCGTCTGCTCCATGGCAGCGGGAACAGGTCGCACAAAATCGCGGCTGGTTGGATGAAGTGTAATCAGGCGCCATGGTCAAAACCGGCACCTTGGCGAGTCGGCGGAATATACTACAGCAACTTTACGGTTGTCAACAGGGGCGGCGGCGTATCAGTAAATCTTGGTGAACCGAGATTTGTTGATGTGAAAGGCCCCGGAAAGGGTGAAGGGAAGGCAGAGATTCGAAATAAGCGGCAAAGAATTACAATCTGACCTGGCCTGATCTGATTCGATTCTCGTCCCGGGCACCAACCCAAAAAAGGTTGTGGACCGCTACCGATTCGTCCCTGTTCCTGGCGCAACCCATTTCCCAACAGGGTGCAGTGGCTGCACCCCCTTCTTCAAGTCAGGCGGTGCCCGCCCGAAGGAAGCGCCAGTCTTCGTGGGCCAGCTAAGACCGCAAAGACGCACCCGAAGCCGGTCGCGTGACCGCCAGACCTTTCAGCGCAGTGCCCTGCGAAAATTGCCGGATACTTGCGTCCTGCGCTTTGACAAGCGCCCGAGCCGCGCGATTCTTCTCGTAAAATGACGGCGTTTCATAGGTCCAGCCGTTTTCCAGGCGCCGGTTTTCGCGGTTTGAGGTGAAGCTCAGGTAACTGCCGATTACCGGCGCGGCCAGTCTGGTCCCGATGCCGAACTCGGCATAGATTTCCCTTAAAACCCGGCGGATCCGTGCCGACATTTCACCCTCGCGGCGGTACCAGTGCGCCATGGCCCACAAGGCGCCGGCGTAGGTTGTCTTCAAGGGGGCCGCCTCACGGGCGAAACGATCGCGAATGCGCTTGTCGGGGTGGGTCTTGTAGCGCTGCCACCCCCGCAGCAGGGTCCGGATCAGGCGGAACAGGCTGGGGCCGTTGGATCTGAAATCCCGCAGAAAAGCCTCGGCCAGAAAGGCTTCTTCCTGACCGTCAGGGATGTATTTGTGGCGGTAGTTGAAGCGGTACTGCCCGTGGGCGTCGGCGTATGGGAACCCGGACAGCTCGTGCAGGGTGCCTGCCTTTTTATGGGCTTCGTAGAGGGGCGTTCCCGGGTTGGGGGTGTAGAGCATGAACTGGTGAAAGACCGCGTCATGGGCGATGGCGTGCGTGATGACGGCGTCCATGTTCTCGGGGGTGTGGGTTTCCAGGCCGATGATCGAAGAGCCCAGCACCCGAATGCCGTGGGATTGGAGCCTGCTGACCAGCTCACGGGTGTCGACGCCGGCGAGTTTCTGGTAGCGGCTTTCCTCGCCTTCAAGCCCCATCCAGACCCAGGCAATCCCCAGCCCCACCAGCTGCTCGATGGTGTAGGATTTCAGTACCCGGGCGGAACTGAACACATACAGCGCCCAGCTTTTCTCGTGGGTTTGCATCAGTTCAAGCAATCGCAGGGCGCGCTTGCGGTGGTAGAGGAAATTTTCATCCATGACGAAAAAGGATTGAACGTCGAGTTTGCGCTCCAGGCGGCACATCACCTCAAAAAGTTCGTCGCCGGTTTCATAGAAGTTGATGGATTTGCCTTTGCCGCCGAACAGGGCGGAGGTCGAGCAGAAATTGCAGCCCACAGGGCAGCCCACCGAGGGGATGACGATTGCCGCGGTATCGCCGGGTTTGTCGTGCAGGGTGTGCCCCATCACGCGCGCCCCGTAGCCGGAGTAGGCTTCTGGGTGGCGGATGGGGGCCTCCGGATTCTGGCCCAAAAAAGACCGGAACCAGCGAATCCCTTCCCCCTTGACGATGTGGTCCGCATCGATCAGGGTCTCGATGGCCGGGGTGTTGGCGACGTGCCCTCCCACCACCAGGGTCGCCCGGGGCTGTATGCTGCGCGCCAGCGCGCACATTTTCTGAACTTTGCCCACGTTGGGGATGATGCCGCTGATGCCCACGATGTCGTAAGCGCATTTCCTGAGCTCCGCTTCAAAACGCTTCAGGGACGGAAAGTCCAGCAGGGTGCAGGGCGCATCGATATTCTCCTGGATCATCATCAACCCGAAAGAGCGGTGAAACATCCGCAGCGAAAAAGGCCCTTGAAAGCGGGTGACCTGGTTTTGATAGAGCTCCATGGGATTGATTTGGCGGCTGCCGAATGCGTCATCTTGGGCATAGGGCCCGAAAACACTGGACAGCAAAATGTTCGCCCGGGTGCCGAGCGGATGTAAAACCATTGTCGTCATGGGATTTCTCCTGAATTTTCTTGGATTTTGAGACAGGCTCATACAACGGGGGGAGAAATACAAGCACAGTTGGGGCAGGTGACAATTGTTTTACAGAGGGGCTTCGGCTGGGGTCAATCCTCAATCGCCGGCAAATACACCCGCACGCAGGTGCCCTGGCCATATTGGGAATCGACCAGAATCGCACCGCCGTGATTTTTCACGATACCGTAGACGGCCGCCATGCCAAGCCCCCGTCCCTGGAATTTGTCGCTGAAAAAGGGCTCGAAAAGGCGCTGGCGCGTTGTGGCGTCCATGCCTTTGCCGGTGTCGGAGATCGTCAAACTGACATGGGGCCCCGGCTTCAAGTCGGGAAGGTGGTGTATGAACGCTTCATCGAGGGTTTCATTCATGGTCGCCACCCGGATTTGCCCGGTTTCCGGGATGGCCTCGACCGCGTTGGCCACAATGGATGCAATGGCCATCTGCAGTTGGGTGATATCGGCTTGCACCCGGGAAATATCCGGTGACAATTGCATGTCGATCAGAATGGTCGCTGGAATGGTTTTCTCGATCAGCTTGAGGGTTTCATCCACCAGATCGTTCAAAAAAATGGACTCGGGAAGATAATGGCCCCCGCCGGCATAGGCCAGCAATTGTTGCGTTAACCCCTTCATCCGGTCTACAGCCGTGTGGATGATCGAAATGGGCGACTTGTCGCCGGCCAAATTAAATTCCAACAGGTCCACACCTCCCGTGATGACCTGCAGCGCATTGTTGAACTTATGAGCGATACCGCCGGCCAAAACGGCAATGGCCTCCATTTTCTGGGCTTGCTGCAAGCGTGCCTGAAGCTGTTTGCGATGGGTGATATCGCGCAGAATAACCAGTGTGGTCGAATGGGCCTCGTCTTCAACCCAAAGGAGATCGATGGAAACCTGGCGATGATTCAAAATGGCCGGCGACTCTTCGGGGACGTGCTGGGGGGCGATCTGGGTTTCTTTAAGGAGGCGTTCAACCCGTTCACAATCATCGTCGGAAAAAAATGAGGTGAACTTGGCGGAGAGCAGCGTTTCTTCCGGCATCCCCATCAGGGAAGCCCCGGCGGGGTTGGCATAGACGATCTCGAATCTTGGGTTGAGTTCCAGAATCCCTTCCTGCATGTGGTTCAGGGTCGCCTCGAAATGCCGCCGCGAGGAGAGCAGCTCCTGCGTGATGACCCGTTCGTGGAGGTCATCATCGCCGATGATCTTGCCTCTCAGGCTCCGCGCTTTTCCGGCGGCCAATTGGTCCAGGACCTTCTTGATGTGCCGACCCATTTTATTGAAAGGTCCCTTGGCGATGCAGCAGTCGGCCCCATAGGTTGAAATCCGCGCTTTTTCCTCGGTGGCAATGGCGGATAGAATCACCAGAAACGTATCCTTGAGTTCCGGCTTCTGACGGATGATGCGGCAAAGTTTCTCCCCGCCGATATTGGGCATCACCAGGTCAATGAAGATCACGTCGGGGATGTCGTGTTTGAGCACCTCCAAGGCATCGATACCATCCGGTGCCGTCATCACCTGGTGTCCGTTTTTTTCGAGAAAAAGGGTCATGAACGAGATGACCAGCGGATGATTATCCACCACCAATATTTTTTCGAAACGCTTGTTTGTTTTGTTTTTAGGCATCTGTCACACGATCTCAAGGCTGGTTGCGCACCCATTTTTCAACCATGCCCAGCACGATTTCCTTTTTAATGGGTTTTGTGACAAAGTCATTCATACCGGCTTCAAGGCATTTTTCCCGGTCGCCTCTCATTGCATTGGCCGTCATGGCAACGATGGGAATGGTCGCAAAACCGTTTTCCCTAATCCTGCGGGTGGCCTCCATACCGTCCATGCGCGGCATTTGGACATCCATAAAGATCAAATCCACCTGACCCGAAGACGCCAGGAATTTTTCAAGCGCCTCCCGGCCGTTGTGGGCAAGCGTTACCCGGTGGCCCCCTTTGGTGAGCATCAGCATGGCCAGCTTCTGGTTCACCGGGTTGTCCTCCGCCAAAAGAATTCGGGCTGAAACCTGTTTTCGCGGGCAGGCATTTAAGAGGCCATCACCACGCACCACCCGGGCGGAAGCATATTCGGCCGCTCCGCCATCCTTGGCGCCCAAAAGCCTGCTCAGCGCCTCGACCAGCGTGTGTCGGCGAACCGGTTTAAGTAAAACCTCGTCACACCCGGCCGCTTTGAATTCATGAAAGCGGTTGGCTTTGGCGGCGGCCATCCCCACCAGCGGGATCCTTTTGCCGGGCTGTGAACAGGCGGCAGCGGCTTTGGCGATTGCATCCCCGGCCACGTCCCCGAATTTGATATCCACGATACATCCGTCGAATCCCCTTTCGGCGGCCGTCGCCGCATTCAGTACCGCCAGTGCCTCTTGGCCGCTTGACACCGCCACCGCGCGCATGCCGGATGATTGAAGCAACTGCATCAATATGGGGCGCTGGGTGGGCTGGTCCGTGATGAGCAAAACCTTTTTTCCGAAAAGCCCTTGCGGTACGGGCCGGTTTTCTTCACTCGCGGCCGTTTTCCCCAGCCAGGCGGTAAAGTGAAAGACGCTGCCCCCGGCGGAGCCCCTTTCGGCCCAGACATCGCCATGCATCAAATTGGCGATCTGCTTGCATATGGAAAGCCCCAGGCCGGTGCCGCCATGGGTTCGGGTCGTTGTGCCGTCGGCCTGTTCAAAAGGGCTGAAAATGGCGGACAACCGGTCCTGGGGGATGCCGATGCCGGTATCGGCAACTTTCGCATGCAGTTTGACCCGGGTTTCACTTTCGGCTTCCAGATCCAACGACAGCAGGATTTCCCCGAATTCGGTAAATTTCGCGGCATTGCCCATCAGGTTGGTCAAGACCTGTCGAAACCGGGAGGGGTCTCCTTTTACCTGCAGGGGCAGGCGGGCGCCGACCTGGCAGAGCATCTCGACCGCTTTTGAATTTATTTTCGGCTGAATCAGGTCACAGACATCATAGGCGCAAAGCTCCGGATCAAAGTCGATATTTTCAAATTCCAGTTTCCCGGCCTCGATCTTGGAAAAATCAAGAATGTCGTTGATAAGTGACAGAAGCCCGTCACCACTGCGTCTGACAATTTGGACATAATCCAGCTGGGTTTTATCCAGGCCGGTTTCAAGGAGCAGATCGGTAAACCCGATGATGCCGTTTAGAGGGGTTCTGATTTCATGGCTCATGTTGGCCAGAAACTCGCCCTTCGCGATGCTGGCGACTTCGGCTTTTTGCGCCATTTCGCTGGCCTTGGCGATGGCTTCTTCGAGCTGATGATTGGCATCGCGAAGCTCGGCGGTACGCTTGGAAATGTCAGCCTCCAGTCGCTGGGAATACTCTTTTTCGCGCTCCTGGATCAGCTGATAGCCGCGTTGGGTTTCTTCGAGGATTTCGCGATAGCGTGTTTCTTGCACCTGCGTTTTGCGGGTAAATTGATTTTTTAGGACACGGTAAAAAGCGCGCTCCTTTCGCAGCGCGCGCTCAGATAAATACAGCTTGATGCACAGCAACACCAAGGCGGGATCCGTGGCCGATTTGTCGGCCGGCGTGATTTCGGCGGGAAAATCAAAAAACACGACGGCATCCATCTCCGCCAGGGGTGCAGCGAAAACGCTCTCCCCACCGGGTGCGGCGTGGCACACCGGGCCGGTTTGGCCTCTGAGCGCCTCAACCAATTTTTGGCGGACGTCCTTTGCCACCCCCAGTTCATCCCCCCAAGGAGCCTTTGGGCCATCTCCTAAGACAATTTCAAACCGCCCGTTGGGGACATGTGCGTGCAGGAGGGCGAAAAGAGGCTTGAAGGCTTTCTCCGGGGTTTCAGACTCCTTGAAGATGTCATCGAGACTTCCCATCGCTACTCCGCCGGCAATGCATAAAGATCGCGGGCTTTAATCATTTCATCGGGCAAATCCCTGGCCAGCGTTTTGTACTCTTCAAGATTATCGTGAATATGGGTGATCAGCGGTGGTGAAAGGGTGGCTGTCATAGCGGGAAGCGCCGCATAATTTATCCTTGAAACCATGAATTCGGCAAGCTGGACCGTGCCGGTGACGCTTTCCGGAGAGACCGCCGTCAAGGCTTTGTGGTGATCGCGAATACCCTCGCGCACGGCCAGTGGAAGTTTCCAGTCACCGGCTAAGAGGTACCCCACCTTGCCGTGGTCGGTTCCGATAATGTCATTTTCAAATTGGGTCAGTGGGCCGGCATCCGGCGAATAAGCTTCGCAGGCTTGAAAGAACAAATCCGGCGTTACCTGAGCCGCCACGATCATGCCGACGTCATGGAGAATGCCGCACAAAAATGCGTCCTCACCCATCTGACCGAAAATGCGCTCGGAGATCATCTGGCTGCAGATGCTGACCGCCGCGCAATGCAACCACAGGTGGTGTCGACTGAAAACATTCTCCCGGTCCCCTTTTTTAAATATGTCTTTCAGCGCCTCGATCACCACCAGGTTCCGCAGGTTTTTCATGCCGATAAAAATCACCGCGCGGGAAATGCTGTTGGCCTTTTCACTGAGCGCATAGTAAGGGCTGTTGACGATGCGCAGCAGGCGCAGCACCAGGGTGGGGTCCAGTCGAATGATTTCTTCAAGGTCCTTGACGGTGCATTTGTCCTCAGAGATCACCTGGGATAGGCGAATGGCAACATGGGGAAGCGTTTTCAACGCTTGAAAGCGCTTCAACAGTTCTTGCGCGGTCGCCATTTTCTCACACTCCTTATGGTCTGCGTCCGGAATTTTTGAAAGCTGTCTCAGCCAAAGCCGCACCTTGCGAAATCAAATTTGACTTTTTTTGTTTTATCGACCGATTTTCGAAAAAAATTAGGCACTTTAAATTCGCGCCGGCATAGACTATCCAATCGTCCATATTCGCAGTTTGATGAACTTTGCCGGGTAACCTTTAAACGATCATTAACCCCGATTTCCGATAGTTCCCTCTTCCGCTGGGAGAGGGGTGAGGCTTGTATTTTGCCGAACATGATGCTATGACAGGCAACAAAAAATTCGGGGATGGGGTTCCCCTGATAACCGCCCGGGCTGGGCTGATGACTCCTGCCGATAGCGATGTGCGGCACGGGTATCGCTATCGGCCCGTTGGCGGTTTTTTTGTTTAGGCCTGGTTCGATGGTCTGAATTGATTTGAGAATTCCGATGGAGTGCCTGCGGCCAATGGGGGAATGGGTTCAGCTCTTGATTGCGGTGAAAGCCGCTGTGTCGGATGTTTTGCACAGGCTGGCGGAAGACGGCCGAATATTGCTGCCGATGCTGAAAAAACCGGCGCTGGTGATGTGCGGCGGGAGCCTGGGGGCTGCGAGCCGCTACGGCGTCGGATTGCTGTCGTCCAGGATCTGGGGTACAGGCTTTCCCTGGGGGACGCTGATCGTCAACCTCGTGGGCTGTTTTTTCATCGGTCTGGTGTTCGGTCTGGCGGATTCCGTCCGGTTTCTGACCCCGGATATGCGGCTGCTGCTGGTCACCGGCTACCTGGGCGCGCTGACGACGTTTTCGACCTTTTGCCTGGAAACCGTCAGCGCCGCCCGTGCCGGCCTGCGGCTGCAGCCTTTGACCAATATCCTGATCAACAACACGGGCGGCCTGGCGCTGACCTTTTTGGGGATCTGGCTGGGAGGCCTGGGATAGGAGGGAGCGATGTTGCGCTACAACGCCATCGAAATTTTCACCAGCGAGGCGGCGCGCTGCCACAAAAAGCCGCTGGTGGATGCCGTTATCCAGTATATCCGCGAGCTCAAAATCGCCGCGCGCTGCATCGTCACCCGCGGCATCGCCGGGTGCTACGAAAGCGGTGAGGTGGCGACCTCCCGCCTGGAGGTCCTGTCGTTCAACCAACCGGTGCGAATTTACATCGTCGTCCCGGCCGCGGAGGCCGACCGGGTGCTGGACGGTCTGAATGGCATGGTCGGCGAGGGCATCATCGCTCTACGGGATTTGAATGTCCTCAGCTACCGGGCGCCCAACACCTTTTTCCCTCGGCAGCTCAAGGTGCGCGATGTGATGACGCCCGGTCCCCAAAGGGTCGCGTCCAGCGCCGCCCTGAACGATGTGGTGCGGGTGCTGCTCTCCTCGGTCTTCACCGGGCTGCCGGTGGTCGACGATGAAAACCGGCCCATCGGCGTGATCACCCAGGGGGACCTGATCACCCGCGGCGGGCTGCCCCTGCGCCTGAGCCTGCTGGCGGCATCCGACGAGAATCGTCGCGAAGCGGTCCTGGCGCCGCTGGCCTCCCGGCAGGCAGGAGCGGTCATGACGGCCCCGGCCGTCACCATCGTCGATGACCGACCACTGGCGGAGGCCGTGGAACAGATGCTGGACAAAGGCGTCAAACGGCTGCCGGTGGTGGATCGCGCCGGCCGCCTTGCGGGGATGCTGTCGCGGATCGACATCTTTCGCACGGTGATGCGCGAGGCCCCTGACTGGAAGGCCTTTCAGGCCCAAAAAATCGAGGTTCCCCATCTGAAACGCGTGGGGGACATCCTGCGCCGGGACACCCAGACCGTCTCTCCCGACACTCCCCTGGATGAGGTCATCCGGGTCATCGATCACACCGATATCCAGCGGGTGGTCGTGATTGATGACCAAGGCAAGCTGCTGGGTCTCATCTCCGACGGCGATCTGCTGCACTTTTTCAAGCCCGAACAGGAGGGGATCTGGCATCTGCTGGCCAAGATCAAACACCCTTTCCAGCAGGACGCCTGCCGCGGCGACCTCCAGCGGTGTCTATTGGAGACAAACGCCGCCGCGGTCATGACCACGGATCTGGTCACGGTCCGTGAAGAGACCCTGATCGAAGAGGCCATCGGGCTGATGGTCGAAAAGGCCCTCAAGCGCCTGCCGGTGGTGGACGCCGCCGGCCGCTTTAAGGGCATGGTCAGCCGGGACTCGCTGCTGCGCACCGGCTTTGGCGAGTCCGCTTCAAAGGAAAACGTCCATGCTGGCGTTTAAACGGGTGACAGTGCACGCCGGCATCATCCTGCCCACCGGGGAAGCGGCCGATCGCCCGATCGAGATCCGCACCAGCCCGATCACCGGTCGGACCAGCAGGATCACTTACAGCCGCGCAGAGGAAAACGAGCCGGGAACGGCGACCCTGCCGGCACCGCCGCCGTTTGCCGCCGAGCGCGAGTCGTGCCCTTTCTGCCGCGCCCGGCTGGCCAAAGACACCCCGCAGCTGGCGCCCGCCCTCTGCCCCGAGGGGCGCATGACCCGCGGGACCTCCACCCTGTTCCCCAACCTCTTTCCCTACGGCCGCTATTCGGCGGTGAGCCTCTTCGACGACGAGCACTTCGTGGAGATCGGCACGGCCCGCCTGCAATCCTACGTGGACAGCCTGCTGAACTGCCGGGACTACCT
>JBAPYE010000111.1:0-10467 GCA_049284575.1 Desulfobacterales bacterium | reverse complement strand
CCTTGCGGTAGGGCGGCCGCGTCCGTCGCGTTTTTCGCGCGGGCGTTTGCGGCTCGGGCGGGGGCCGGCCTTGTCTTTGGCAAACCATTCGTCCTCGGGCCAGACCACCGGGATCGGGCTGCCCAGCATCTGTTCGATGGGCTCCAGGTGCAGCACGTAATCCTCGCAGGCCAGTGACAGGGCGGTCCCGGTTTTGCCGGCACGGGCGGTGCGGCCGATGCGGTGGACGTAATTTTCGGGGTCCTGAGGCAGGTCGTAGTTGATCACGTGGGTGATGTCCTCCACGTGAATCCCGCGTGAGGCCACATCGGTGGCCACCAGAATCTTGATACGGCCGTCGCGGAACTCCTCCATCAGGCGCAGACGCTTGCGCTGGTGAATGTCACCGGTGATCCCCTCGGCGGGCAGCCCGTTGCCCTGAAGCTTCCAGGCCAACCATTCGACCCCCGACTTGGTGTTGACGAAAATCAGCACCCGGCCCCAGTCTTCGCGTTCCAGAAGGCCCAACAGCAGCGAGAGTTTGCTTTCCTTGCCGACGTGAAAAAGGGACTGTTGGATTCCCTCCACGGTCATCAGGTCGGGGGTGATGGCGATGAACTCGGGCAGGTTCATGTACTCGTAGGTCAACTCCATCACCCGGTAGGAGAGGGTGGCCGAAAAAAGCATCGACTGGCGCTTTTCGTAGTGGGGCAGTTTCCGCAAAAGGTAGCGCATGTCCTGGGTGAACCCCAGGTCAAAGAGCCGATCGGCCTCGTCGATCACCACGACCCGGATGTCCTTGGGTTGAAACACCCCCTGTTTGAGATAGTCGATAATCCGCCCGGGGGTGCAGATAACGATGTCGACCCCTTTCTTCAGGGCCTCCGCCTGTTCGCGATACTCCATACCGCCCACCACCGAAAGGATCCGGTAGTGGGTCTCACGATTCAGCATCTCTGCGTCCTCGTGGATCTGGAGAGCCAATTCACGGGTCGGGGCCACGATCAGGGCCACCGGCAGGTCGGGATGTTTACGTTCGATGTTCATCATTCGCGTCATCACCGTCACCAGAAAAGCGGCGGTCTTGCCGGTTCCGGTCTGCGCCTGGCCGGCGACGTCGCGGCCGGCCAGCGAGACCGGCAGGACCTGGGCCTGGATGGGGGTGCAGCGGGTGTAGCCGGCGCTTTGGAGGCCGGCCTGAAGCTGGGGCGGGATGTCGAGTTGATCAAAACGGGTTGGGGTTAGAAAATCGGGTTTGGGGGCACGGGGTTTGTCGTCATGGGAATCAGCTTCCGCGGTCATATCAGTAACTCCAAATTGGTTTAAACCTCCGGTGGCCCATCGCTTTTCCGCGGGGGGGCGCAGGCGGCGGGATGGGCTCGGAATCGAGAACGGTCTCGGTTTCAAGTCGGTATGGGGTCAATCGGCGCCGGGGCCCGCTTCGGGTGCTGCGGGGGCCGGTCGCGCCGGCGATGCGAACGATGACCCTTTCGGATGTCAATCGGCGATGAACAGGTCGAGGTGCGGCTGACCCGCAAAGTCGGGATCATTGGCGTACGGGGTGAAATCCGTTACCCCGCGATCCCGCAGAAATTCTTCATCGATCAGGCACTGGCCGGTCAGTTCCCGCGCGCTCGATGTCAGAACGGCGTAGGCCGCATCGGCCATGATCTCGGGCTTGCGGCAGTACTTCAAGGTACTGCGGTCACCCACGGCAAATTCAATGGCGGCGGTGGCGATAATGGTTCGCGGCCACAGACAGTTGACGGCGATGCGGTATCTTCTGAATTCCTCCGCCATCCCCATGCTCAGCAATGTCATGCCGTACTTGGAAAGCGTGTAGGGGGCGTGGTCCCGCAGCCAGCGCGGTGCCAGGCTGAGGGGCGGGCAGAGGCTGAGAATGTGCGGGTTCTCGGATTTCTTCAGATACGGCAAAACCGCCCGGGAACAGATGAATACGGCGCGTGCGTTGATCTGCTGCATCAGATCGTAGCGTTTGGGCGGTGTGGTCTCCACCGCTGTCAGGCTGATGGCGCCGGCATTGTTGACCAGCGCGTCGATCCCCCCGAAAGCCTCGACAGCCGCCGCCGCCATCGCCTGGACCTGGTCTTCGGCGCGCACGTCGGTCTTCACCGCCAGGGCTCGCCCCCCCACCTGCTCAACGGCCGCAGCGGTTTCAACTATGGTCCCCGCCAGTTTGGGATGCGGCTTGACCGATTTGGCGGCAACCACGATGTTGGCCCGGTCCCGGGCGAATCTGAGCGCCATGGCACGGCCGATGCCCCGGCTGGCGCCTGTGATGACGATGGTTTTGCCCGATAAATCAGCCATGCCGATTCCTCCATTGGGTCGCAGCCGGGGCGTCGCCCGTTGGCGTTCGTTCAAACCGGCCCGCTGGCCGCAACCGTCGCCACTGGGTGCCCGCGCGGGGCGACTCAATGCCTCTTTATGACCTGAACTCCTCCGGGAGTCAACCCTGATCAGGCTCTCGGCGAATATTCAGCTGCGCATGGCGGCCTCCGGTGGCGCCGGACGGTCGGGCGAACACCAGGCGGCAGGCAGCGATGGGGCGGGCCCCCAGCCCTGCCAGCAGATCGTCCAGGTTGCTGATTTCCGGGAGGTTTTTACGCCAACGCTCCAGCCGTTGAGCGGCCCGGGCCGCCAGACGGGTGGCGGGTTCGAGTCGACCGGCTTCAAGATGCACAAAAACCCCGGCGGCCTGGACAAGTCCCTTGAGGGCTTCGCGGCGACCGCCCCCGGCGGCCCGCCAGAGCCGCTCTACGACTTCGTGGACTTCAAAGAAGAGGCCCAAATTCCAGAGCACGAGGGCGGTTTCCATGGGGGAGGCGCCGGGTCGGGCATTGCAGGTTGCAAACGCCTGGTTGTAGCGCTCCAGCCGATCCGCCAGGTAGCCTCGACAACCGGCGGACAGGCCGCACGCCCGCCAGCGCCGGGTCAGCTGATGGTAAATATCCGGTCGACCGGCTGCGAGCGCCTGGGCCAGCGCCACCGACAGGCTGTTGCGCAGATCCCGTGCGGTGCGGTTCGCGAAGGGATCGAATTTTTCGCTGCCTGAGGCCGGTCCGGCGGCATCTCCGGGGGCGCAGTCGTTTTTCATGGGTTGCCGCTTTCTTTTCAGGGTCATCGCGGGGGGCGGGGACCGCTGATTTTCACAAAAATCAAGTCAAGTTTACGGCCATCGCGCCCGATATTAACAGTAACTGTCTGGTAAAGCCGATAATCCGCGCTTTACCAAACTCATCCTCCCTCTCCTGATGGGTGGCTCGTTGTGAGCCACCCATTCGTTTTGGGGCGGGGCAGCCCCTCCCGCCGCAACGCCGCAGTCACTGCGCTCACACGCGCAGCGCCAGGGTCAAGGCGTCTTTTTCCGGGGTATGCCCAGGTAGAAACGCATACAGATGCAGTGCGCGCCAGCCCGAATCGGCGCTAACGGCCCGGTTGAAGCCGTCGGCATCGCGAAACGCGGTGTTGTCGGCCGCCAGCAGGCCGCCGGCCCGCAGCAGGCGCCGACAGTCGTTCAGGGCCGGTTGATAATACGACTTGTCAATATCCATGAAGACCAGGTCAAACGGGCCGCTCAGGCGCGTGAGGACGCTGAGGGCATCGGCCTGGCGCAGTTCGATGCGATCGGCCTGGCCGGCGGTCTGAAAATTGGCCCGGGCCCGGGCGGCCATTTGCGGGTCGCTTTCGACCGTCAGCACGCGGCCACCGAAGGCCCCGCAAGCCCGGGCCAGAAAAAGCGTCGAGTAGCCCGTGGCGGTGCCGAGCTCCAGCACCCGCCGGGCCTGGCCGAGGGTGGCCAGCAGATAGAGCAGCTCGCCCACCACCGGACCCACGATGGGAATCTTCTCGCGCTGGGCCTCCTGCTCCAGGTGCTGCAGCAAAGGGTCGCGGGTAGGGAGAAACTTGCCGAAATAGGCCTCGGGGGACGGGATCATCGGGGCAGGGGGCATCGGTCGACTCCTGTGATGGGTGGCGGACCGGGTCGCGGCCCAAGACAACGACCCGCAGAACGAGGAGATTTTTTTGCCGAAATGCGAATACCTCTCCATGATAAATGCTTGCCTATCTGGATGCAAGCAAAAGGGCTGAAATGGCGTTGACGAATTCCGCCCGGGTTGTTAATCTTCAAAAGCTCATGTGGTGGGGGCGCCGGCCGGCGGAGAAAACCACGGGCCGGCAAGCAGCCCCGTGATGCAGCCGGTTTTCCAGCCGGCTTTTGCATTTAAGCGGCGGGAGTCGGACCATTGCCGCACGGCCCGAAACCCGTTCTTGAGAAAACCTCAGCCATGCAGATCAACCAGATCGGCGGGGAATTCGCCCTGATCGACCGGCTCCGGCGGCTGGTTCCCAGCCGCTGCCGCGAGCTGATCGTCGGTATCGGCGACGATGCGGCGGTCTTGAAAACGGCCGATGAGGGCCGCTATCAACTGGTGACCAGCGATCTCCTGGTGGAGAACCAGCATTTCAACTTCAGCTGGGGGGGGCCTGAGGAAGCTGGGTTCAAGGCCGTTGAAGCCAATGTCAGCGACATTGCCGCCATGGGCGGGGAGCCGACCGTTATGCTGGTCTCCCTGGCGCTTCCCCGGCAGACGCCCGTGGAAACGGTCGAAGCGCTCTATCGGGGCATGGGCCGCGCCTGCCGTCGAAACGGGGTAACGGTTGCCGGCGGTGACACCACCCGCGGGGGCGCCATCACGATCAGCATCACGCTGCTGGGAAGCGTGGCGGTCGAGCGGCTGTGCCTGCGCAGCCAGGCCCGGGTGGGCGACCTGATCGGGATCACCGGCCCATTGGGGGCCTCGGCGGCCGGTCTGGCCCTCTTGCAGCGCAAACTTGCGGCAACCCCCTACCTGCGACGCAAGCACCTGGCCCCCGAATGCCGGCTGGATGCCGCACCGCTGCTGGCCCCGCTGGTCAACGCGATGATCGATGTCAGCGACGGGCTGGCCCCTGAAGTGGGTCACATCTGCAGCCAGAGCGGCGTCGGGGCACGGATCTTCGCCGCAGAAATTCCCCTCCACCCGGACGTGACCGCGGCCGCAGCGGCCCTGGACCGGGACCCGCTGACGTTTGCGCTCGGCGGCGGCGAGGATTACGAACTTTTATTCACCATTGCGCCTTGCCGCCTCGAGGGGCTGCGCCGGACCGGGTTGGCCATTACCGTCGTGGGCGCGATCACCCCCGCCGCAGACGGCCGCCTGCTGGTCGGCGCGGACGGCGCGGCGCGCGCGCTTCAAGGGGGATACAACCATTTTGTCTGATGCCCGCGCCGTAGGCTCAGCCACGGGCCATTCACCGCGCCGAGATCCCATGCTCCTCGAGGTCAGTCATCTCGTTAAACGCTACAAGGACCTGCTGGCGGTGGACCAGGTCGGCTTCGCCATCGACCGCGGCACCTGCTTTGGGCTGCTCGGCCCCAACGGCGCCGGCAAAACCACCACCATCGAGATGATCGAGGGCATTATCGCGCCCTCCGCCGGGGAGATTCGTTACAAGGGTGCTCCCCGCGATGCGACATTCCGCGAGGAAATCGGCATCCAATTCCAGCAGACCGGTCTGCTGGCCTTCCTGACGGTTTTTGAAACCCTGCAAACCCTGCAGGGCCTTTACCGCCGGCGCCGAGACCTGGCGTCGCTGGTAGCGCAGTGCGGTCTGGGGGATATCCGCGACCAGATGAACGACAAGATCTCAGGCGGCCAGCGTCAGCGGCTGCTGTTGGCCCTGGCGCTGATCAATGACCCGGAGCTGCTCTTTTTGGATGAGCCCTCCACCGGGTTGGACCCCCAGGCGCGTCGCAACCTGTGGGACATCATCCGGGACATCAAGGCCCAGGGAAAAACCATCATCCTCACCACCCATTACATGGAGGAAGCCCAGGCCCTGTGCGATCATGTCGCCATCATGGATCACGGCCGCATCATCGCCCGCGGCACGCCGCTGGAGCTCATCCGGCAGCACTGCGAGGGGATCACCATCGTTCTTCCGGAAGACGGCTTCGACGGGCCGGTGGAAGCGGTGGCGGCCCACTTTCACCGGGTCAACGGCCATGTTGAAATCCAGACCACCGACACCCACGAATGCCTGCGACGGCTGATGGCCGGAGGGGTCGACATCACCGGTTTGACGGTCCGCTCCCCCAATCTGGAAGACGTTTTTCTGAACCTCACCGGGCGCAAACTGCGAGCGTGATCATGAGCGTCAAACGGCTGTGGGTCATTTTCATGGCCCGAAATCGCGAATATTTCCGGGATCGGGCGGCGTTTGGGTGGAATTTCCTGTTCCCCTTCCTGATCATTGCCGGGTTCGGCCTCATTTTCGGCGGCAAGGAAATAGCCGAGTACAAGATCGGGGTCTTTCCCCTGGCGAGCCTTTCCCCAACCGCCGAAAATCTGCGGCTTCCGGCGGCCTTTCAGGATACCCGCTATCTCCAGTTTGTCCCCATCGCCTCCCTGGAAGAGGGACTGGCCAAGCTGAACCGCCACAAGATCGACTTTCTGGTCAAAAACGACCCCGCGAGTCATGAATACTGGGTCAATGACACCTCGCCCAAAGGCTATATCATCGAAAGGGTTTTTAACGACAGTCTGCGCACATCGGCTGGCCTTCCGGCCCCCGGCCGTAAAAACGCCACTCAAGGAGCCCGGATTCGTTACATCGACTGGCTGTTTCCCGGAATACTGGGGATGAACATGATGTTCAGCGCGCTCTGGGGGGTCGGCTACGTGGTGGTGCGCTATCGTAAAAACGGGGTCCTCAGGCGTCTCAAGGCCACCCCGCTGACCGCCCTGGAATATCTGGGCGCCCAGCTGCTGTCGCGGGTCTTCCTGCTGATGTTTTCCCTGATGGTCGTCTGGGTGGGATGCGACCTGCTCTTTCATTTCCAGGTGGCCGGGCGCTATCTGGATCTGCTGGCGACCTTTCTGGTGGGGGGCCTCAGCCTGACAGCGGTGGGGGTTCTGATGGCCTCGCGGGGCGTCAGTGAGGAGTTTACCAGCGGAGTGCTCAACTTCATCACCTGGCCGATGATGTTCCTTTCGGAGGTCTGGTTTTCGCTGGAGGGTGCCCCCCGTTGGGTCCACGGTCTGGCCCAGTTTTTCCCGCTGACCCACCTGATCTCGGCTGTGCGCAAAATTATGAACGACGGGGCGAGCCTGGCGGCGGTGCGGTTGGAGCTGGCCGTTATGCTGGCGATCACCGGGGTTTGTCTAGCACTCAGCGCCCGCCTTTTTTCGTGGAACCGTTGATTTCGCCAGATCTTTTTTGAAGTTGCATTTTTTAGCTTGCTGTAATAAATGTATCTTTAGAGTCGATCACGACTACAGCGCGGTCCCCGTGTGGCTGTCGTCATAATTTTTAAATAAAAAAAGGGGTCGGCCGCCACGGGCTAACCCCTCAATTATTTGGTACGCCTGGCAGGATTCGAACCTGCGACCTACGGATTAGAAGTCCGTTGCTCTATCCATCTGAGCTACAGGCGCAGAAATAAACGAGACGCTGCTTACCATAGAGTCGTGTTGCTTGTCCACAGGGAAAAAGCCTCACCCGGACCTGACGCGCAATGGGGGCAGTCACTATAAGGATACCGTCCAATGAGTGTTGCAACCAGAACCAAGCCATCGCCCGGTCTGGGTAAACCGGATGCCCCAGCCAAAAAGAAGGCCGCCAAAAAGCCTGCCGCGGCGGCGTCTAAAGCCAAGACTGCGGGGGCGGACAAGGCCCTGGTCAAATTCGACCCGCTGCAGCTTTACCTGACCGAAATCAGCAGCTACAAACTGCTTACCCGCGATGAGGAAAGAGAGCTGGCCATCCGGGTTCGCGAGGACGAAGACAAGGAAGCGGCCTACATCCTGGTGACCGCCAACCTGCGGCTGGTGGTCAAGATCGCCCTCGAATTTCAGCGGGTGTGGATGCAGAACCTGCTGGACCTCATTCAGGAGGGCAATATCGGTCTGATGCAGGCCGTCAAGAAGTTCGATCCCTACAAGAACGTCAAGTTTTCCTACTATGCCTCCTTCTGGATCAAGGCTTACATCCTCAAGTTCATCATGGACAACTGGCGGCTGGTCAAAATCGGCACCACCCAGGGGCAGCGCAAGCTGTTTTTCAAGCTCAAAAAAGAAAAACAGAAGCTCATCGACCAGGGCTTCGACCCCAAGCCCAAGCTGCTTTCAGAACGGCTCGGGGTGTCCGAGCGAGAGATCGTCGAGATGGACCAACGTCTGGATTCCTGGGATGTTTCCCTGGATGCGCCCCTGAAGGACGATTCGGACACCGAGCGGATCGAGTTTCTCAGCACCGCCGCCGAATCCGCCGAGGACCAAATGGCCAAAAAGGAGATGGAAGGGTTGCTGCACGCCAAGGTCGCCGAGTTTCGCAAAAAGATGACCCCGCGGGAGCTGGAGATCTTCGATCTGCGGATTTTTTCCGACAGCCCCGTCACTCTCCAGGAAATTGGTGATCGCTATAGCATATCACGCGAACGCGTGCGTCAGGTCGAAAAGAATATCATCAAAAAGATGAAAGAATTCTTCAAACGCGAAATTCCTGATTTTGAGGCCTACACCGAAGAGGTGGACTCCGACTGAGCGGCAGCTTCCTGATCTTGGACCAACCCAACAGGACAATGGCAGTGATGAAAGTCCGTGTGTTCGTTTTGGCCGCCCTTGGTGTGGTCTTTCTGTTTCTGAGCGCCTGTGCGCCTGTCTCCCCGTCCCCCCCGCGGCCGCCGGCTGACGATCCGCCCGAGGCCGAGCGGCCCACAAACCAGTATTTTCTCTACCTCGAAGCCCTCGCCCAAGTGAAGCAGGGCCGTCCGGACCAGGCCATCGCGCTGTTCAACCGTGCCCTGGAAATGGACCCCGCCAGCCTCGTGCTGAAACGCGAACTGGCCGGCCTGTACTTGCGCAAAAAGGATTACGACAATGCCCTGGGGGTGGTGGAGGCGATCCTTGCCCAGCAGCCCCAGGATGTCGAATTTCTCGTTATCTTGGGAAAAATACGGGAGCGCCTCGAGCAGTTCCAGCCGGCCATTGAAGCCTACGAACAGGCTCTGGCCCTGGATCCCGCACGGCAGGAGATTTATCACTCCCTGGGCAGCCTGTACATGGGTCAAAACGACCTCAAAAACGCTCACCGCGTCTACTCCCGGCTGATCCGCGAGGTTCCCGACGCCTATGCCGGCCATTTTTTTCTGGGTCAAATTTATGCCCGCCAAGGCCTTGACGATCTGGCAGAAAAATCCTTTCGCAGAACTCTCGAAATAGAACCGGATCTGGAGGAGCCGCGCTTTGAACTGATCGCAATTTACCGCCGCCAGGGCCGGCAGGACCGGGTATTGAAAACCTACCGGGAGATCCTGGCGCGCAACCCCGGAAATGTGCGGGCCTCTTTTGAATTGGCGGATTTCTATCGCGGCGGCGGCAAAACCACCGCCGCCGACACGCTCCTGGCCGAACTGGGAAAACGCAGCCTGACGGACAACGAGGTCATCCGCCACCTGGTGAGTTTGTACATCGACACCGAAGACTACCAGACCGCTGCTAACCTGGTGGAGGGGATGCTTGCCGGTGCGCCTCAAAGCGCCGATTTGCGCTACCTAGCCGGCGTGGCCCGCGACGGGATGGGCGAGAAGGACGCCGCCCGGAATCATTTTCTGAAGGTTTCCCCCGACTCCCGTTTTTACCAAAACGCGGCCGTGCATGTGGCCTTCTACTACCAGGAAGCCGGTCAGACCGAGCGCGCGATCGCCTATCTTCAAGAGGTAATCGGCAACGCCCCGGACATCCCCGATTTTCGCCTCTACCTCGGGTCCTTTTACGAAGATCTGGAGGAATACGCCCAGGCGGAGCGCGTGTTGAAGGAGGGGCTTGCGCTTGCCCCCCGCGACGCCCGGCTCCATTTCCGGCTGGGGGTGGTCTACGACAAGTGGAACCGCAAAGAGGACTCGATTGCCAGCATGCGCACCGTTCTGGAGCTGGAGCCGGAAAATGCAGGGGCGCTCAACTATTTGGGCTACACTTTCGCCGACCTCGGCCGCAATCTGGACGAGGCCGAGCAGCTCGTCCTGGCGGCCATGAAGCACAGGCCCGAGGACGGCTATATCACTGACAGCCTGGGATGGGTTTACTACAAGCAAGGGCTCTACGACAAGGCGGTGCACTATCTGCTGGAAGCCGTGCGGCTGGTGCCCGACGACCCCGTCATTTTGGAGCATCTCGGGGACGCCTACCTCAAACTGAACGATCACCAGAATGCCCTGAAGTATTATCGGCGCGCCTTGGAGAAAAAAGATTCGGACCCCTCCGGTCTGGAGGAAAAGATACGCGGTCTCACCGGGGGTACGGCCCCCTGAGCTGCCCGTGTCCGCTGCCGAAAGCGCCTCTCCGGTCAGGCGCATTTTTTCTGCCGGCTTCGTCTATCCTCGGGGCCGTCTGGGCGGCCGTCTGGCTGGCGGCCTGCCTGACG
>JBAPYE010000110.1:0-13891 GCA_049284575.1 Desulfobacterales bacterium | reverse complement strand
GTGTGGCGACGGCCCTCAACCCCGAGGCCCTGGCGGCAGTGCAAGGCTTTCTCTGCGCCCGCAACATCCCCCTGAGCCCCTCTCAGGAGAAACAGGCGCTGCTGCCCGAAGGGGCGCAGTGGCTCGCCAACCCGGTGGGCAGCGCCCCGGGGTTTCAATTGGTCATCGGCAACTGCCGGTTTTTTTTTCTGCCCGGCGTACCCCACGAAATGCGCCGGATGCTGGCCGATCAGGTGCTGCCCCGGGTGCGCGCTCTGCTGCCCGCAGTCCGTGAGCGTCATTTGAGCCGCACCTTCTCCGTCTTCGGTGACACCGAAGCGGCCATCGGGGATTGTCTCGCGCAGCTACCCGAGAAGTTCCCGGGTGTCCGGCTGGGGCTGCGGGCCCACTTTCCCGAAATTCAGGTCAAGCTCACCCTCAGCGGCAGCGCTGCGGCGGAGCTTCACCCACGGCTGACGGCGGCTGCCGGTTGGGCCCGGGAGCGGTTGGGGCCGGTTGTTTTTTCCGAGGACGGCGAGGCGATGGAAACGGTCGTCGGGCGGCTCTTGCTGGCCCGCAAGGCCACCCTGGCGGTGGCCGAGAGCTGCACCGGCGGGTTGGTTTCCCACTGGTTGACCAATGTGCCCGGCAGTTCGGGCTATTTTCTTTTCGGGGGCGTCACCTACGCCAACAGCGCCAAAAGCGGGGTGCTGGGCGTCGGTTTGGAGACCCTGGCGAGCGTGGGCGCAGTCCATGAGGAAACCGTCCGGGAGATGGCCGTCGGGGCCCGGCGGGTGGCCGGCGCGGACTTTGGCCTGGCTACCAGCGGCATCGCCGGGCCGGCCGGCGGCACGCCTGAAAAGCCGGTGGGTACGGTCTGCATCGGTTTGGCCGGGCCGCAGGCTGCGGAGGCCTTCCGATTCAGATTTGCCGGCGGCCGACGCCTTGCCAACAAGATCTATTTTGCCATGCGCGCGCTGGATCTTCTGCGCCGTGAGCTGCTGAAAACCGCAGCCTGAGGCCGGTCTAGGGTGCATCCATCACCTGGGCCCACTCGAGCGTCTCACGGTAAAGGGGCGGCAAGTCCCCCTCGGGGATGCCGACTTGCGCGCAGCGGGCCGAAAGCTCGTGCCAGCCGCCGCGTTCGTAGGCGACGGCCAGGTTCAAAACCTCCCCCAAGGGCCCGGTCTGCCTCAGGAGGGCCTCCTTTATGCTTTGACTGAAGGGGAGTTTTTGGAGGATGTTTTCCATGCTGTCGTCCATGATGGCGTCGATTAGTGAGAAGAGTCCCACGGTAAATAGTTCCCCGGCGGTGTCGCTCAGCCCCGCCCGGCTCCCCAGGAGTTCGCAGAACCGCGCGCGGACGGCGGAGAGGGCGGCCAGTTCCTGGGGTTTGCCCTTGGCCAGCTTGGCCATGGCCATGAGGGAGACAAATCTGCGAATCCCGATTTCGCCCAGGAGCAGGATGGCCTGCTTGATGGCGGTGATTTCCTGCAACCGGCGAAAGTAGGCCGAGTTGATGTAGCGCAGGAGCTTGTAGGACACGGTGACGTCCCGCTTGATGTGCTCTTCGATCTGGTCAAAATTCAGTTCCCGGCCGTGGACGGCGGCCATCAGCCGCAGCAGGTGAATCTCGGGGGTTGAGAGGGTGCGGCCCTGGATGACCTCGGGACGGGCGAAAAAATAGCCCTGAAAATACTGGAAGCCCATGTCGCGCCCGCGTTTGAACTCCTCGTAGGTTTCGACCTTTTCGGCCAACATGCGCTTTTTGTCACGGTTGAGCAGGTTGAAGTAGGCGCTGATGCGCTCCGTACTGGTGTTGCGAAAATCGATCTTGACGATCTCGGCAAGCGCGATCAGCGGTTTGAGTTCGGCCCGGTAGACAAAATCATCCAGGGCGATGGTAAACCCCTTTTGGGCGATTTCCCGGCAGGCGGCCACGACCTCCGCCTCGGGGCTGACGTCCTCGAGAATTTCCACAACGGTGATTTCCCGGGGAAAGAGCAGCGGGATGCGGTTGACCAGGTGGTTGCGGGTGAAGTTGACAAAGGCTTTCTTGATGCCCGTGTAGGTGTAGATGTCGCTGGTCAGAAAGGTGCTGGAGAGCAGCTCCGAGGTGGCGGTATCGCCGCTGACACCCGCCGGAAAGCTCAACGCGCCGTCCCGGAAGAGCAGCTCGTAGCCGAAAATGTTCAGGTTTTTATCGAAAATCGGTTGCCGGGCGACATGACCGTACATCGCGTCTTCCTCTGCCGAACGGTGGTCGAAAGCTTCAATTAACACCAAGAAGCCTCAGTTAATGAAGGCGTCGGCTTTTGTCAAACAATAAAAAAAACGGGTCCGGCGCACCGCGCCACGTGAAAGCCGGGTGGCTGATCGACGGCAGCGGCCAGCCGGCCCGGCGCAACATGCACCTGGAGATTCTCCACGGGCGCTTTGGGGCCATTCAGCCGCTGGGCGAGTCCGGCGCGGCGGCCGGGGCGCCCGCTCCCCGGGACCTTGATTTTTCGGATTGCACCCTGATGCCCGCGCTGGTGGACAGCCATGTCCACCTCTTCATGTCCGGCACGTCCGACCCAGCCGTCCGCCAGCATCAGCTGGCCGCCGGTTACGACGACATGCGGGCGGTGATTTTCCGCCACCTGGGGCAGCACCTGGCGGCCGGCGTATTGGCCGTCCGCGACGGGGGTGACCGTCGCGGCCACGCGCAGCGCTTCAAGGAAGAATGCCCGGCCGGTGCGCCGCGAGCGGTTCGGCTGCAGGTGGCCGGCGTTGCCTGGCATGCCCCCGGCCGATACGGCCGGCTGATTGCCAGCCCGCCGGTCAACGGTGGCTCGCTGGGGGCGTCCTTGGAAGCCGCCCTGGATCTTGCCGGGCAGCGGGGCGTCCGACTGCCCGATCATGTCAAGATCGTCAATTCCGGGCTCAACAGCCTGGTCTGCTTCGGGCGCGAGACCCCCCCGCAGTTTCAGCTCGGGGAACTGCGCGCGGCCGTTGGGGTCGCCCACCGGCGGGGGCTGAAGGTCATGGTGCATGCCAACGGGGCGGTGCCGGTCGGGCTGGCCCTGGCGGCCGGATGCGATTCCATCGAGCACGGGTTTTTCATGGGCGCCGAGAACCTGGCGAAAATGGCGGCTGGCGCTGTGGTCTGGGTGCCCACGGCCGTGACCATGCAGGCCTATGCCCGCACGCTGGATCCGGCTTCGCGCGAAGCCCGGGGGGCGCTGCGCAACCTGGAGCATCAGGTGGCACAGCTGCAGAGCGCCCGCGGCCTGGGGGTGACGGTGGCGGCGGGAACGGATGCCGGCAGCCTGGGGGTCCATCACGGCCGGGCACTGCGCGAGGAAATGGCGCTTCTGATGACGGCCGGTTTCAGCGTCGAGCAAGCGGTGCGCTGTGCCACGGTCAACGGCGCTCGGCTCTTGGGTTTACCGCATGGCGGGTCGATCGGGCCGGGTGCACCGGCCACCTTTATCGTGGTCACGGGCAGCCCCCGAAAGCTTCCCGCGAGCCTGGGGCAGGTGGTGGCGTGCTTCAGCGACGGCGTCCGGCTGGATTTGCCAAAGGCCCAAGGCGCGGCCGGCGCTCAGGACTGCGGCCGGGGATAGCCCCCCATCTTGTGCTTCCGCCGGCCGGTGGGCGGCGGTGGGCCAACCGCAAGCCGTGCCGTTCAGACCCGCGGCCCCTGGTGTGGTTCGGGTTCGGTTTTTTTTCGGCCGACCCACAAGCGCCGTTTGCGGATCACGCGCATCAGGGGGTCGATCAGGGGCTTGGCCCGATGGCGCTTTTCGCGTAGGATTTCCTCCAGCGAAAGGTGGGGGTCTTTCTCGGGGTTGCGCAGATAGCGCCGGATGGCCTCCAGCCGTTGGACCAGTTCCTGCTCCAGCTGGCTGCGCAGCGCGGTCTTGAGGTCCAGAATTCGCTGCTTGACGCTCTCGTCGGGCTTTTTGCCCTGGTACTTGTTGATTTTGTAGTGAATCCGGATATCGATCAGCTCCAGCAGCTTTTCCTCATAGTCCGGCCCCAGCCAGACTACTTCCGGTACCAGGTCTCCGAAATTGTTGACCCCCAGAATGTCCTTCTCCTGCGACCAGTAGCTCATCAGAAAATCGGGCTCCAGATCCTTGTAGTTCTGCAGCGGCATGTACATGCGGCGCAAGTGCAGCAGTACTTTTTCCGCTTTTTTCTTGTGCCCGCCGATGATCACGCTGCCGCCGACCTCGCCCTTCTTGACCCCCTTGGTCCAGGGGGCGCCGGTGATGCCGAAGTCGTGGTAGACCGGGATGTGCAGCAGGGTCGAGAGCGTATTGATCGCCAGGGCGTAGCCCGCCGACGGGCCCCCGACGTTGTAGGAGGCCGAAAGCAGCTGATGGTGAATGGTGTATTTGTCCAGGAACTCTCCCAGCAGTTTGGGCATGCTGATGGCCGGGGTGAGCTCCTGGAGGTAGTTTTTGACCATGGTCAGCGCTTCCTTGGCCGACTGTTGGGTCATCTGAACCGCCATGTCCAGTTCGGCCGCCGCGGCGGCAGAACTGGAGACCGCACCGGTGACCAATACCTTTTCGGGGTCGATGCTGTAGGTCAGGCTGGTGGCGATGGGCAGCAGCATTCCGCTGACGTCGTTGGCCCCCACCCCGACGATGAAACCGATCTGGGGCTCCTGGCTGAGCTCCGCCTCGAGAAACTCATCCAGCTGCACCTTGCCTTTTCTGACCGGGCTCTGGGCGATTTCATGGCGTGCGGACTGGAGGTGCGACGGCATCAACGGGTACCTCTCGGCCGTCTGAATCGGCGCCAGCAGATCCAGGATCGCGGGGTAGTGCTGGAGAAATTTGAGGGGGTCGCCCTGAACTTTGGCGCGCAGGTTTTGCGGGGCATCCACCGCCTCCAGGATGCCCACCAGGGTCTTGAAATTGAACTTGGTGAAATTCTCCTTGTTTTCTTCGGTGGCGTCGGTCAGCAGGCGTATGCGCTGAAGGACCTCGAACTCCGTGCTGCGCAGGGAGCGCGCCTTTTCCACGAAAGCGGTGTAATCCGCCGGCGTGTTGCAGATGCCCTTGGCCGACTCGACGATGGCGACCACGTCCAGCCCGGGGGCCAGGGGTGCCTGACCCAGGGTCTGGCGAACGATCTCGTAGATGTCCTCGCGGGTCAGATGGCCTGAAACCTCGATGACTTTGAGCCGTTTGGACCGGATCAGGGCCGGGTCGAGGATGTCCAGGCGGTTGGTGGTCAAGACCGTAAAAACCCGGTGAATGGGGATTTCACCGTCGATCAGGTTGAGGAAGCGGTTGGTGAGCTTGTCCGCGGGGGAGCCGCCGGCGGCACTGCGGCGGGGGGCCAGGGCGTCGCCCTCGTCGAAAAAAACCAGCGTCGGGGCGATCATTTTGGCGATGTCATACACTTTTTCGAGATTTTCGACGGCCCCGTCGATGGGGTTGACCGGGTCCTGCAGGGCGCCGGGGTTGGTGGCGATGTCGTGGACGTCGCTGTTTTCACTCAGCCAGGAACGCACCAGGAAGGTTTTGCCGCTGCCCGGCGGGCCGTTGAGGACCACCCCCTTCTCCTCGTTGACCCCGTAGAAGAGGCAGTTGTTGGTCATTTCCGAAAAGAGGTTTTTGATGTTGCCGACATACGCCTCCCACTTGACGTGGCGGTCCATGCGGTCCACCACTTTCTTGTACAGGTCGCCGTAGGAGTTTTTGGCCACCAGCTCGAATGCCCGGCGCACCAGCAGGGGGTCTTCCAGGTACTCGGGGAAGAAATTGCCCTTGATCTCGATCACCGAATGGACCAGTTTGCGCACGTAGGAGGGGATCACCTTGAGGGTGCGCTCATCGAAAATCGTGTAGAGGTTTTCCACCGCCCGCTCCAGCCCCTCGGGGGGGATGCAGGTGATGCTGCGGTGGCAGGCCGGTTCCAGCGCGCTGCCGATGCGGATGTTGCTGCGCATCAGTTCCAGGCGGACGATTTCGCGGAGATTTGCGGGGCTTTTCCAGTACTCCGAGATGTCGATGATCTTGCCCTTTTCCACAAAGCGGCGGTAGATCGCGGAATCGATGCGTTCGGGCTGGTCGGTGGTGGCCACCAGCAGGCAGTCCCGCCGCCCGCTGATGATCTCGTCGATGACGATGTTGGCCGTGTCGATCAGGGACCGCTGCTGGCGCTCGACGCCCCCCGATTCCCGGCCGTTGACCTTGCCAAAGGCGCTGTGGGCCTCCTCGATGTGGCGAATGGTGGTCTTGCGGGGATCCCCAAGGGCTTTTTTGAAGTAGTTGCCCGGTTCTCCGGCCAGGGCGGTCTGAAAGTCGTTGGGGGTGACCATGGTGAAATCCACCGGCAGGCCCTGCTCCTCCAGATCGGACAGGTTCTGGGTGATGCGCTTTTTCAGCAGCCGGCGCAGCAGCGGGACGCGCGATAGCTTTTTGTAGAACCGGAGCTTCCTGCGGCGGGCGATTTCCAGCGCCAGGGTGGGGTCGATTTCTTCGATCGATTTCCAGAAGTGCTCGCCGGCGAGCAGCGCCTCCTTTTTCTGTTTCAGGTCCACCTCGGGCATGACCTCGCTGCGGAAGATCACCTGCTCGATGGCCTGGGAGATGGTGGCGGTTTTGCCGCTGCCGCTGGGCCCGACGATCAAAAGCAGCGGCGCCGTGGGCACGGTCGGGTCCGAGAGGTATTCCTTGCGGATATGGGCGCGGTAGACCTTCTCGAACAAGGAGGCCAGCTCCCAGGGAACGTGGACGTCGGAGAGCTCCCGGTCCAGCAGGGACAGCAGGTAGAGGTAGTCCTTGGCCGAGACTTCCTTTTCGAGGATCTTGTTCCAGGCATCCTGGGGGTTGGTCTGGCCCGAAATCTCGAAGCGGCGCTGCCAGTCGGTGAGAATGTCGGGCTCTTTGAGGATCTCAAAATGCTTTTCGGGCGCCGCGATGAAAAGGGACAGGAGGGTGTCCAGCAGGCGGTTGACGAAATCCGACGGCGGCTGGTACTGATGCAACCGCGAGCGCATGAAGGCTTTGGTTTCGTAGGGCCACAGGGCCACGAGGTCCTCGATCTCGCGAATGCGCTGCTCGGGAAGTTTGACGTACTTGACTTCCTTGGTGACGCGTTTGGCCATTATCTCGTTTCTTTCGCAGGGGCTTCGGCTCCCGCCTGCGAGGCCGCCGGCTGGAGGGCGGGCAGGGTCAGGTTCGGGGCGCCGGCGGTGTTCTGGATCACCACGGTATGCTGCCCGGTCTGGTTTTTCTCGTAGGCCGAAGCCCATTTCTGCTGGACCAGAAACCCCAACAGGTCCTTGTCGGTGGTGCCGCCCGGGGACCCCAAGGCTTTCTGCAGCGCCTGGATGCTGTCCAGATAGGCGGCGTAGAGTTTGCGGATCCGGCTGGCCTCCTGGTCGGCGGCATAGTTTTCGGCCTCGGCGATCAGTTCGCGGCGTTTCTTCTCCTCGGTGGCTTCCACCAGCTTGTCGCCGAAGCGGGTTTCCTTGAGAACGAAGCTCACCACTTCGATGCCGTATTTTTGGGTGAGGGTCGGCCCGCCCTCGTTGATCGGGCGGGTGGCCAGGGCCTTGAAAATTCTTTCCTTGATCTCTTCGCGGTCGCTGATCAGCCTGTTGACTTCCTGGGCCTGAAGAATATCCTTGGCGATGCCGTCGAAATCCCCCTGCAGCAGGGTCTGCGGGTCGAGATTTTCAATGGCCCAGGTTTCCAGGTCGCGAATCCGGTAAGTCATGGCCCCGGACGTCCAGAGGGCCACGTTGCCCTTGGAGATGATCCGCATCGGTTCCAGCTGGCCGCCCAGAAGCATGGTCTGGTTCATCAGGGAGACTTCCTGCTCGATGCGGGTGAAAAAGGGCAGCCGGACGTGCCAGCCCACATCGGTGATCGCCTGGCGTTTGCCCCCGAAACGCTCCAGCACCACCGCCTTGTTCATCTTGACCTTGTAGATCGTGCGGCTGGCATAGATCAGAACCGCCACCCCGTAGATCAGACCGGCGATGGTCGCCAGGGCCAGGATGCGGCGCAGCACCGTTTTGACAAACGCTCTCTGGACTATCCTGCGGGGGGGGGCTTCAGCCATACCGGCTCCTTTGCGCGGGTTCGGAAACGGGGTAACCAAACGGGCAATGGGTTCTGAAAAAGGTGGGCGGCAGCGGCCTGGGCCGTGGGGCCATCCGTTTCCGCCGCGGCACCGGGGCTTCGACCGTCGGCCGGCGGCGCAGGCTCAGTCTAGCAGGTGACGCGCGAACCAGTCGGCAGCCTCCTGCTGAAATACCGCCTGATCCCGGGCGGCGCTCATCTGGTGATCCCCCCGGGGATGAATTCGCATGGCCTTGGGGTCTCCGGCGCGGCTGTATATTTCATGGGCGCTGGCCACCGGGACCACCGTGTCGGCATCGCCGTGGAAAAGCATCAGGGCCTGGACGCCGTCAATTTTGTCGGAAATATCGAACTGCAGGTTTGCAGGGTCAAGAAGCGCGAACACCCGCTCGCGTTCAGGGGAGCGCGAGAGGGCCCCAAGGACCGGCTGGCTCCGGATGGGGGCGGCAAGCGTCACCACCGCTTGGGCCTTCAGGTGCCCGGCCATCGCCAGGCAGACCGCACCCCCCATGCTGCTGCCGAAAAGCCCGGCGCGGGGGGCGAGCTCCGCGCGCGCCGCGAGCATGGCAACGGCGCCGGCAAGATCCAGAGAGCGCCCCTGCAGCGAGGTGACCGTCTTGAAATCGCCCTCGCTCTGGCCGCACCCCCGATGGTCGAAGCGCAAAAAAGCGAGACCGCGCTGGTTGCAGTTTCGGGCCAGCACTTGCTGCTTGTGCGATTCGCCGGAGCTGAACAGGCCGTGGCAGCCGATCACCACGGGTGGGCGGCGGGCTGTCGGCAGATGCAGCCACCCTCTGAGGGTCAACCCGTCGGGGGTGGCGAAAAAAATTTCTTGAACACGCGTATCGGGTGCAGTGTCAACCACAATCATGCCTTGATTTAAAAAATTAATTTCACTATAAACACAAATTTTTCATTTGTCATCCACTAGTTCGGGGCTGGCGCGACGGGGCCGAAGCGGCCATTCGGCGCTGTCGGGGCCGCAACGGGATGCGGGGGAAGACCCATGGCCGTAAGAAAAGGGCAGGAACTCGAACTCCAGGTGACGGGGCTCGCCTTCGGCGGCAGGGGATTGGCGCGGGTCGACGGGTTGACCGTCTTCGTCGATCAGACGGCGCCCGGCGACCGGGTCCTGGCGCGGGTTGTGCGCAAGAAGAAAAACTACGCCGAGGCCCGGCTGATGCGCCTGCTGACACCCTCACCCCATCGCGTTCAGCCGCCGTGTGTTTACAGCGGCACCTGCGGCGGCTGCAAGTGGCAGTTTCTCGACTATCCGGAGCAGCTGCGCTACAAGCGCGCGCATGTGCTCGAGGCCGTGGCCCACATCGGCCTGCTGCAGGGGGTGACCGTGCACCCGACCCTGCCCTCGCCGCTGTCCTTCGGCTACCGCAACAAGATGGAGTTCACCTGCGCCGACCGGCGCTGGCTGATGCCCTCTGAAATGGGCCAGCCCGAGATCGACCCGAATTTTGCCCTGGGGCTGCACGTGCCGGGGACCTTCCACAAGGTGCTGGATACCGCCGCCTGCCTGCTGCAGCCGGACATGGGCAACCGTCTGCTGGCGGAGGTTCGCGGCTATCTTCGCAACGCATCCGAGCCGGTCTACGGCCTGCGCACCCACGAGGGGTTCTGGCGCTTCGTGGTCCTGCGGCATTCCGTGGCGCGCGACGAGTGGATGGTCAACATCGTCACCGCCGCAGAAAAACCCTCGGCGGTCGAGCCGCTGGCCCGGCAGTTGATGGCCGCCTATCCCCGCGTGGTTTCGGTCATCAACAACATCACCGCCCGCAAGGCCGGCGTGGCCGTGGGCGAGCGGGAAATCCTGCTGGGCGGCGCCCCGGTGATCCGGGACCGCATCGACCCCTTCGAATACGAGATTTCGGCCAACTCCTTTTTCCAGACCAACACCCGCGGAGCCGGCCAACTCTACGCCCTGGTTAAGCGCTATGCCCGTCTGACTGGCGCCGAGACCCTGATCGATCTTTACTGCGGCACCGGTACCATCGCCATCAGCCTGTCGGATGCCGCCCGCCAGGTCGTCGGCCTGGAGATCGCGGCCGGGGCCGTGGCGGACGCCGAACGCAACTGCCGGCTGAACGGGGTCGACAATTGCCGCTTCGTTGTGGGGGACATTCGGCAGGCACTGGCCGGGGTGGTGGAGACGGCCGAGGTGATGGTCATCGATCCGCCTCGCGTGGGGATGCACGCGGACGTGCTGCAACAGGTGCTGGCCCGGGCGCCCCAGCGCATCGTGTATGTATCCTGCAACCCGGCCACCCTGGCGCGGGACATCGGGGTGCTCAAGGACGCCTACGCGGTTCGTGAAATCCAGCCGGTGGACATGTTTCCCCACACCTTTCACATCGAGGCCGTGGCGCGCCTGGAAAAGATCTGACTCCAGATCAGGGCCTTACTCGAGCCGGTTGCGCCGCCTTTCCAGACGGATATCCAGGTTTTTGAGCTTTTCGATGACCGCTTTCATGTTGCGGTTGCTGCGCTCGAGCGCCTCGATTTTCCGGCCCAGGGCATCGACCTCGGCCGCCAGGTGGCGATTTTCCTCGGCGAGTTGGGCCGTCCGGTCCGTTTTTTCGGTGACGGCCGTGAGCAGGGCGGTCAGACGGCGGATAGGGTCGCTGGCAGCGGCCTGGGGGTCGTGCTGGGCATACTGGCGCAGGCATTGAAGCGCCCGGGCATAGTCCGGGGCCGGGTTGTCGGGGTGGGTGTGGAGCAGGCCCAGGGTGAGCAGCAGCTCGGCCCGGCGCGCCGGTTGGACGGTTTGCTCGAGTTCGCGGCGGGTTGCCGCAATTTTTTCGTCGACGGTTAGGGGGGTCAGATCGGCAACCGGCAGCGGCGCGGAGGCGGGATTCTGCAGCGCCGGGGCGCACCCCAAAAAGCCCAGCAGCAGTCCGAAAAAACAAATTGAAAGCCTATTCATTTTCAGATAGTTGAACAACCAAAGGGTTCAGACCCGGAATCGGTCGCGACGGTCGCCGACGTCCCGGTCCCACAAAGAGGAGGCAGCATGCTCAAAGTCAAAGATATCATGACCCCCGATCCCCTGACAGTCATCGCGGAGGCGGAAATCGCCGAAGCCATCACGCTCCTGCTCAAAAATGATTTCAACGGGTTGCCGGTGATCGACGCCGGCGGCCATCTGGTGGGCATCCTGTGCCAGAGTGATTTGATCGCCCAGCAGAAAAAACTGCCCATGCCCTCTCTGTTTACCCTGCTGGACGGCTATTTTTCGTTGAGCTCGACCAAGCATTTCGAAAAAGAGATGAAGAAAATCGCCGCCCTGACCGTTCGGGACGCCATGACCGCCGATCCGGTTACGGTGGCCCCCGAAACGACCATCGAAGAGGCCGCCACTTTGATGGTGGACAAGAGTTTGCATTCCCTGCCGGTCTTGGACGACGGGAAACTGGTGGGCATCGTGGGCAAGAAGGACATCCTCAAGACCCTGGTCAGACACGGCGCCTGAGCTCCTGGTGGCGGGGCCCGCAGCGCTGCCGCAGGTCCCGGCAGGCCTGCCGCAGCGGTGACCTCCGGGGTCAGAAGGACCAAAAGCTGTTGTCATTCCAAACCGTTTCCTTGATTTCACGGTCCAGCGTCACCAGGAAATTGAGGTGCTCCCGCTCCCAGTCCGCCAGCCAGCCGTACAGGGCTTTTTCTTCGGCGTCCGAAGCGGCTTGCTGCTGTCCCGCGTAAACCGCGATGGCTTTTTCCTCCATGGCGATGGCCGCCGAGATGGCCGCAGCCTCAAAGGTCGCCGCGGCAATCTGCCCTTTGAGTTCCGCGGTCAGAACCTGGGATGCCACCTGGCTGCCGGCGCTATCATAATCCCCGGGGGTGAAGCGCTGGTGGGCCTGAAAGGCCTTGAACTGCTCGGTCAGGATCGCGATGTGCTGCGCCTCTTCGGCCGCCATGGCGTTGAAGAATTTTTTGACGGTCTGGTTTTCGGCCTGTTCGGCCACCTTGCTGTAAAAAGCCCTGCCGCGGGTTTCCAGCAGCAAGGCGTTTTTGAGAATCTCGAGGGAGGTGTCCATGGTCATTGTCTCCTAGTGGGGGTGGTTTCAAAGGTTTTTGGCTGATGGGTGAAAATGGCCGTGCGGCCTATTCGATTAAAGTTTGCCTTTTTTGACAGCCGTCAAGGTCCGCCCGGCTCTGGATATTCGATCGTTCCCCGGACCGCGCTTTTACCCTGCAGCCCCTCGATGCGGGCCGTCACAAGGCGGTTTTGGAGGTGATCGGGGCCTGCCAGCACAACCGGGATGTAGTTGGCGCTGACCCCTTTGAGCAGTCCCGTGGCCGGGTCCCGGCGGCCCTCGATCAACGGCATCAGGCGGCGACCGCTGAACCGGCTGAGGAAGGCCGCCTTTTTGGCCTGACCCAAAGTTCGCATGACGTCGCAACGGCGTTTGATTTCGCCCGCCGTTACCGGGTCGGGGAGATCGGCCGCAGGGGTGCCGGGGCGCGGGGAAAACGGGAAAACGTGTAGATAGGTGACCGGCAGGGCTTCGATCAGGGAGCGGGTGTGTTCGAAGGCCCCGGGGCTTTCACCCGGAAACCCGATCAGGGTATCCACGCCGATGGCGGCATCCGGCATTCTGTCGCGGATGCCGAGCACCAGTTCTCTGAAGTCTCTTCGACGGTAGGGCCGGTGCATGTGCCCCAGGATGCCGTCATCGCCGCTTTGCAGGGGGATGTGAAAATGCGGGCAGAGCCTGCCGGAGGTGGCCGCCATGTCGACCAGCGCGGGGGTGATTTCACCCGGCTCGAGTGAGCTCAGGCGGATGCGCGCAATGCCGGTGGCGGCCAGCAGGCGCCTGACCAGGGAGGTCAGGTCACGGGGGGGCGCCAGGTCGCGGCCGTAGAGGCCGAGGTGAATGCCGGTCAGCACCACCTCGTGGCAGCCGGCGGCCTCCAGGCGCTGGACGCGCCCCACGACATTTTCCAGGGCCATGCTGCGGCTGCGGCCGCGGGCGTAAGGGACGATGCAGTAGGTGCAGAAGGCGTCGCAGCCGTCCTGGATTTTCAGAAACGGCCGGGTGCGACTGCCTGTCACGGTGATCCCCGGGTCGCCGAAGTCTGTGAGGTTGCGGATATCCGCCACCCCACGAGCGTTGTCGGGCGCCGGGCCTGCGGCGGAAAGCAGCATTTCGGGGATCCGGTGTTTGTCGCTGGTTCCGACAACGGCCTGAACCCCGGGGATCTTGCGAATCTCCTGCGGTGCGGTCTGGGCGTAGCAGCCCGTGACGATCACCCGGGCGTCGGGGTGGCGCCGGGCTGCCCGGCGGATGGCCTGGCGCGACTGCATCGAGGCTTTGCCCGTGACGGTGCAGGTGTTGATGATGTGGATCTCCACCGGGCTGGCGCCACCGGCCAGAGTCCACCCCGCGCTGCGCAGGGCGGCGATGATGGCTTCGGACTCGTACTGATTGACTTTGCAGCCCAGGGTGGTGACGCAAAAGGTTGTCATAGTTGCTGCTCGGGTGCACGCAACGCCGCAATGGCGATTAAAACCGTTAGGCGCCGGGCGCCGGATCGGCGATCCAGCCGCCGCCGAGGACCTCTTGGTCGGAGTAGAAAACGGCCCCCTGGCCCGGCGTAACGGCGCTTTGGGGGGTGTCGAAGGCCACTGCCGCAGTCTTCGCGTCCAGCGGTGTCAGGGTGGCCGGGACCCCCGGGTGGCGGTAGCGCACCCGGGTGTGGGCCTGCCGGGCGGAAAGCGGCGGCGGGGCGATCCAGTTGATCGCCTCCACCCGACAGTTCCCGGTTAAAAGATCGCTTTTGGTGCCCACGACCAGGCGGTTTTG
>JBAPYE010000109.1:0-1990 GCA_049284575.1 Desulfobacterales bacterium | reverse complement strand
CACACCGGATTTGAAGTCCGGGAGCCCCACCAGTGAGCTGCGCACTTCCGTGTCGAAGTTTGCGTGGAATTCAAGCCTAATATTATGACCAGCCGGTTTTTGTCAACGATATTATAGGAGCCCAATGCCCATGATCACCCCGCAACGGATGGCCGAGACCTTCATCGCGCTGGTCAAAATCGACAGTCTCTCGCGCCGCGAGGGCCGACTGGCCGGTGAACTGCAAAAACGTCTGGAAGCCCTGGGGGCAGAAATTGTTTTTGATCGCGCCCACGAACAGATCGGGGGTGAGTGCGGCAACCTGATCGCGCGCTTCGGCGGCAACCGTCCCGGCCCGCCGCTGCTCTTCAACGCCCACATGGACACGGTCGGACCGGGCGAGGGCATCCGGCCGATCCTCGCCGACGGCCTTTTCACCAGCGACGGCACCACGATTCTGGGGGCCGACGACAAAAGCGCCATCGCCATTCTGCTGGAGGCCCTGACGGTCATCGTCGAAGACGAGCTGCCCCATCGCCCGCTGGAGGTGGTCCTGACGGTCTGCGAGGAGGTGGGGCTGCTGGGGGCCAAGCATCTCGATTTCAGCCTGATCAGCGCGCGTTTGGGCTATGCCCTGGACGCCACCGACACCGCCGGGATCGTCACCCGCGCGCCGGCGGCCAACCGCCTGGAGTTTAAAATTCACGGCAAAGACGCCCACGCCGGCGCCGCCCCCGAAAAGGGCATCAACGCCATCTGGCTGGCCAGCCGGGCCATCGCCACCCAGACCCTCGGCCGCATCGACCACGAAACCACCTGCAACATCGGCCTGATCGAAGGCGGCCTGGCCATCAACATCGTCCCCAGCCTGGTGACCGTCAAGGGCGAGGTGCGCAGCCACAACGAGCAGAAGCTGGAGCGGGTCACGGCAACCCTGGTGGCGGGGTTCGAGGCCGCCGTGGCGGCCTATCCCAAACCCGACCCCCAAAGCCCGCTGCCCCGACTGGAGGTAGGCTGCGAGCGGGACTTTTCCGCCACCTGCATTCCCGACGACCACCCGGTGGTGACCCTGGCGCAGCAGGCCGCGGCCAACCTCGGGCGCGAACTTCGGTCCAAGCCCACCGGCGGCGGAGCCGACGCCAACATCTTCTTCCAGAAGGGCATCATGACCGGGGTGCTGGGCACCGGCATGCGCGACATGCACACCGTCCGGGAAAACATCCGCCTGGACGACATGCTGCGGACCGCCGAGCTGGTCCTGGAGATCATCCGGCTGCACGCCCATGGCTGAAGAGCACCCAACCCGCCCGGACGCCGGGGACGACGCGAGCCCGCCGGTAAACGGTCCCGAGGCCCTCAGAATCGCCTACCTGGACTGTTTCGCCGGCATCAGCGGCACCAAGACTTTGGGGGCCCTGGTGGATCTCGGGGTGTCCCCCGACTGGCTCCAGATGACGCTCGCACGCCTGCCCCTGACCGGGTTTGAACTGGCGTGCAGCGAGGTTTGCGTCCAGGGGCTGAGGGCCGCAAGGGTCACCATAAAGCTCGGGGACGCGGGCCCCTCCCGGCGCTCCGCCGATCTCCGGGCGCTGATCCAGGCAAGCCCGTTTGGCCCGCGGGTGGCGGCGCGCGCTCTGGCAATCTTTGACCGGCTCTCGGCGGGTATGGCGCACGCTCGGCGCGGGCTGCCGAAAGACCTGGTGTTTGCAGGGGCAGATGCCGTAGACCTGCTGGTGAACATCGTGGGCACGGCCCTCGGGCTAGAGCACCTCGGGATCGGGGAAGTGGCGGCCTCACGGTTGCCGCTGGGAAGCGGGCTGATCCAGGGCCCAGGCGGCTGGCTGCCGGCCCCCGCCCCGGCAACGGTTGAAATATTGAAAGGGCTTCCGGTTTACGGCAGCGGCTTCGACGGCGAGCTGGTGACGCCCACCGGGGCGGCCATCGCGGCAGCCCTGGCGGGGCATTTTGGCGCCCCGCCGGGCATGCGCCTGACCCAGGCGGGCTGCGGCGC
>JBAPYE010000108.1:0-12087 GCA_049284575.1 Desulfobacterales bacterium | reverse complement strand
TCAAATTCGCGCACCCCGCGGGAATGGCGGGCCCCCAGTGCCACCGACCAGGCGTCGGTGAGGGCGTAAGAGACCCCCACCGTGAAGCCTAAGACCGTGCTCTGCTTGACCTCGATTTCCCCGGGGTCGATTTGGTCGTAGGCAAATGGGAGGGGTAACTGGGCATTGTAGCGGCCGGCGACTCCCGATGCCAAGTCAACCGTACGGGCGTTGCCGTCCTTGTAGTTCAGCTGCCCGCCGCCGGCCGGGACGGTGAAGGCGAAGAAGCCGGCCCATTTATCCTGCTTGTAAATGGTGAACAGGCCTGGAATGATGGAGGGCTCGTCCTGGTCGAGGGTGCCAAATCCCGGCACGTCGTTTGAGTAATCTTTGGCGATGTACATCACGTCCAGCTTGCCGTAAAGCCCGTTGGCCATCTGCATGATGCCGGCCGGGTTGTAGGACGCAATGTCGGCATAATCCGTTGCCGCGTTGCGATTGAGCGTCCGAAAATAGTCGGCGCTCTGGTTTTGCTTGTTGATGATCCCGCCGGCCACGGCGGGGCCTGCCGCCAGCAGCACCGTCAAAGCGACGGCCAGCATCCACCCCAATGGTTTGATGAAACGACTTGTCATTCCGAATCCTCCTTGGTTTTAGAGTGTGAAACGAAATACGGCTGAAAGTTCATGGAGCGGTTCGACGCCCTTGCCTGGCGTCGTTCGCAAGTGCTCATCCTGAATGTGGGTTCCTCTGAGGTGTCCGGTGGCGACGCGCGCGCATGCGACAAATCCTGTGCAGCGGTCTTCCGTCCTGCTTGGCTTTGAATATCCCGGGCAATTTCTCTGGTTGAGATTGCCACTGGTGACGGGTGCGAAAGCTATATCAGTTTTTTCTGATTTCGAAAGCTTTTTTTGCTGCAGGCAGTGAACCTCTACTTTCACTTGCGGCCATAGTAAAGGAAAGAGGTGATATCGCCTTCTATCGGCCCATGTCGTAAACTTCTTGAAAGTTTTCAGACCGGGGTGGGGGTAGGGGATTGGGGCTTCGGGGCGCAACAGCACCGGGGATGTGCGACTTCAAAAATATTCCCGCCCATTGCCCATGTAAAAAATTGAATCCCGGCCGGATCTATGCTATTTTTAGTTGTACAGCGTTTTTCGAAGATCACAATCGGTTTTAGATCCCATGGGAGTGCTAAATCCGGTCCATTCCCAGGGTGCCCGCCAAAATTCCTTTCTGACAAACGCCGCACGGCGGGGTAAAATGCTTTTTACGGAACTGTTATGGGATAGGAGATGACCTATGGGCGGTGAGTTGATTGAAATCGAAAAAAATGCAGGCTACCAGGCGGTGCTGACCTATTTGAAGGATTACACCAAGAAAGTCAGGGAGATCCAGGAAAAACACGCCTTCAGCAACAAAGACATCATGAGCCCGAGCCTGATCGATAATCCCAAATTATCTTCCGATGAACTGGCCACCCTGGCCGAATTGAAACGGAATCTGGATAAGATTATCAATGAGGTTGCCGAGCGCGTAGAGAAACATCGGGTTGTAGCCTATGATGACTACACCCAAAGATATGAATTGAATGCATATGACAGATTGCGGGTAAATTCGTTGGTAGGTTCAGTGCAAGACATCAATAAATCTATTCAGAAGATAAAATTCACCGTGGAAAATTTTTCCCGCTGTAATAAATTTATTATCGCGGAACTTGATGAGTGTATTGCCCAGGGGGATTTCGATAAAAGTAAAATGTTCGTTTTGGGCAATGTCCTGCTGATTTATGAGTTGGCCAATTATTTGATAAATTTCCTGGAGAATTTTAAATTGGCCGGGATTGATGATATCCTGCAGCTGTCTCAGAAAGAAACTGAAAAAATAAACGCCGCAGTGCAAGCCCTTCAGAGACTAAAACTTGACGCCGAATCTCCCGAGATTGATCCAAAGATTAAAGAGCAGGTCATCACGAACCTGAATGATAGGGAGAAGTCGCTCGAATCATTCAAGGAGGAATGGGACAAGTACACCGCCGGCATCACCGACGTCCAGTCCAGAGTCGGCACCCTCAAGGATAAAATCCCCACGTTGAAATTGATCCGCGACAACGCGCAAAATCAACTGGATTTCTTTGAAATAATGAAGATTTTCGGTATCATGATGGTTGCCGAGGCGGTTCGCAAAAATTTGGATACCCTGGAAATCATCACGCTGCCCCTGGATGAAATCGAGTTGATCTCCTTTCCGCCGCACAAGGTGCACGCCCTCATGGGATTATCCCAGAAACAGGGCAGCGGCCGAACCGGATGATGGCTGCAGCGAAATCCGCATCAATTCCTTTTTGCTGGTGCTGTTCGGGGAACTTTTCAGCCTGGCTTTAGCGGCCGGCAAGCCCGCCTGATAGAGGACTGATGGCGAAGCATTTCCGAGAAACGCTTTAGAGGAATTACATCCCATCAAATCCAAATACACAAAATATTCCACGGAGCAGCTGGAGGTTATTCTCACGCATTTAACCGACCCCGATGATCAGGAGTTGGTTAAGAATGAATTGACCAAAAGGTATTTTCACCACTATCTCAGCATCATCAAAAAGCCCGAAGAACAGCCCCGGGATTTGGTTTCTTCTGAACACGTAAAGGCCGAATCTCCACCAGAGGCCGCATCTCCCGAGCCCGATGTTTTCGAGGAAGACAAACAGGAAACAGCCTCACCGGGCCAAATCATTTTCCAGGATGAAAAAAACGATCACGCCGAGGAGCCGCTCCCATTTGATGAGGACCTTGACGGCATTGCTGAAGTGGCGCCGATAATTTTATCATCGCCGGCATCTGAGGAAACCGATGCAGACAGCGCCGAACAAAACGTCTCTGCCAAGGAAGCCAAGCGCAAGTTTTGCTTTATCGCCACCGCCGCCTATGGCTCCCCGCTGGCCCGGGAAGTCGTGCTGCTGAAAACCTTTCGGGACGATCATCTCGCCCGAAGGTTTTGCGGGCGGAAATTCATCCAGGGCTATTACCGCGTCAGCCCCTTTCTGGCCCGACCGATCGGGCGCAGCACCCTGTTGAAACTGCTGACCCGGTGGCTTCTGACCCCCATCGTTGGGCTCATCAAAAAAAACTTCGGCGGCCCAGGCAAGGCCTGAAACTCCGTCAACGTGAGACGCAAGCCGGGGCCGGGTCGATGCCGCTACCCTTTCGTCACGAAACCCGGCGGCCGCAGCCCCGCCACGACGGTGACCCCGGCAAGGCGATTGGCCGCACGATCTTCCGTCCGGGCGGGATTTCGGGTGGGGTGTTTCCCGGATCGCCATGAAGGGGGCTGCAGTTGGAGCGCCATTTTCTGCAACTTGGAAAACGCTGGTTCGGGATCGTGCGCCGTGCGGCTCACCTCTGGCTGGAACACGATGCCTTCGGCCACGCCGGCTCCCTGGCCTTTTTCACTTTGTTTTCCCTGGCCCCGACCCTGATCGTCGCTGTGGCGGTGATCGGTGTCGTGCTGGGTGAAAGCGCCGCCCAAGGGGAGATCGTCGCCCGGCTGGCGGACACCATGGGGGCCGAGGCGGCCCGGGCGATCGAGCAATTGGTGCTGATGTCGCGGATCGAAGCCACCGGCCTGATGCCCAGCGTGCTGGGCATCGGCGCCGTCCTGGTGGGTGCCACCACGGTCTTTGCCGAGCTGCGCTGGGCGCTGAACACCATCTGGGGCGTCCGCCCCGACCCGGATCGCAGCGGTCTTTGGCGAATGGCCAAGTCGCGGCTGCTGTCTCTGCTGATCGTCTTGTTGATCGGCCTGGGGCTGCTGCTCTACTTCGTCTTCGGCATCGCCCTGGGCGCCGTCGCGCCCCTTATCGACGCCTCGCCCCCGGCCACCGAACTGCTGCTGAGCGGGGGCCGCTGGCTTGCCTCGCTGCTGATCGGGGTGCTTTTCATCGCCGCGCTCTTCAAGGTACTGCCGGACATTGTCGTCTCCTGGGGGGATGTGATGGGCGGGGCGGTCGTCACCGCGCTGATGTTTGCGGTCGGGCGCCACGCCATCGCGGCCTATCTGGCCAACACGGCGACGGCCTCGACCTATGGCGCGGCGGGCGCGGTGGTGATCGTGCTGTTCTGGGTCTACTACTCGGCGCTGATCTTGCTGCTGGGGGCGGCCTTGACCCGTGCTCAGATCGAGGCCCGGGGCAAAACCGTGGCGCCGCGGAATTCGGCGGTGCGGGTGGTTCAGGAAATCGTGCCGCGTTGATCGGGCCACAGGGTGTGGCCGCGCAAACGTCGCCCGCAGGCGCCCGCTTAAAACGAACCGAAGGTCGAACCCAGGATGATCACGGCCACCAGGGCGAGCAGCGCGCCGACGATCCCGACCATCACGATGTCGAAATAGCTCTTGCGGTGGGTGCAGCCGCAGACGGCCAGCAGGGTGACCACGGCGCCGTTGTGCGGCAGGCTGTCGAGGGTGCCGGAGCCGATCACCGCGACCCGGTGCATCAGGGCGGGATCCAGGCCCGTCTCGGCGGCGATTTGCATGAAGGTTGCGCCCAGGGCCTCCAGCGCGATGGTCATCCCGCCCGAGGCCGAGCCGGTCAAGGCGGCCAGCAGGTTGGTGGACACGGCCAGCGACACCAGCGGCCCGCCCTCGATCCCCATCACCCAGTCGCGCACCACCGCGAAGGCCGGCATCGCGGCCACCACCGCTCCGAAGCCCACCAGGCTGGCCACGCTCAGAACCGGCAGGGCCGAGGCGTTGGCCCCGGCGTCGACCGTGTCGCGCAGCGCCGGCAGGCGCCGGTAGTTGAAGGCCACCAGGACGAGAATGGCCGAGACCAGCGCCACGATCACCGACCAGACGCCGCTGACCGCCGAAAGCGGTATTTCTCCCCATCGCGCCTCAGCCAGAAAGCCCGTGTCGATTCGCGGCAGCACCAGCATGGACATGACGAGATTGACGAGGATCACCACCACCAGGGGCAGGACGGCCACCAGGACGGTGGGTCCCTGGGCGCTGTGCTGGCCGCGATGGACCTCCACCGGGTCGAAGGCCGCGGCGGTGGTCGCCCGTTCGCGCACCAGCGGGTCCTCGGCGGCGGCATCTGGGTCCACCGTGGTCTCGCCATAGCCTTCACCGGCGCGGCGGGCGGCGGCCTCGGCGCGCGCCAGCCACCACAAGCCGAAACCCAGCATGATCACGGCCGCGATGATGCCCAACCCGGGCGCGGCGAAAGGGGTGGTGCCGAAGAACGGCATGGGGATCGCGTTCTGGATCGCGGGCGTGCCCGGCAAGGCCGACATGGTGAAGGTCGAGGTGCCGAGAGCGATGGCGGCCGGCATCAGGCGGCTGGGGATATCGGCCGCGCGAAACAGGGCCTGGGCCATCGGCCCGATCACGAAGAAGGCCACGAACAGACTCACACCGCCGTAAGTCACCAGGGCGCCTGCGAGCACCACCGCCAGCATGGCGCGGCGCGCACCGAGCCGCTCGGTCATGAACTGGGCGATGGTCGCAACCGAACCGCTGTCGTCCATGAGTTTGCCGAACACGGCGCCCAGCAGGAACAGCGGAAAGAACTGGGCCAGAAATCCGCTTGCCGAGCCCATGAAGGTTTGGGTCCAGTGCGCCAGCAGCGGCTCCCCGGCGGCCAGTGCGGCGATCAGGGCCGCCGCCGGTGCCAGCACCAGAATGCTCCAGCCCCGGAACGACAGCCAGATCAGAACCCCCAACCCGAGCAGAATGCCAAACAGTCCCATAAGTCAAACTCCTCCCTGCAGGCTGTCACGGTCGCCTGGCGACCGCATGCCCAAGTGTTATCTGTGAACTACCAGAAACGCACCGGCCCCCGCGCGGGGGGCGCGGCCATTCGGCCGGGGTTTCGGGCGCTGGCTGGAACAGGATTTTTGTGCGGGCGGAGTATGCCAGGATGAGGGATGGGTGTCAACGGAGGGCAATTCTTCCCGGGCGGCGGGTTGCAAGAGCCGGCGTGCGGGCAAATGAATTCTTGGATATCCATCAAGCCCACTTTGTTTTGCGTTAAGCAATTGGAAATACATTTAATTTGTCAGAAACAACCCTTCTCTGCCGAGATATTATAAATCTGATTTGTTAGGGGGTTGTTACTTTACCATTGTAGGCGACCAAAATTGAAGTTGCCTTTGGAGTGTGACATAATTATTTTGATTTTTCCTCTATTGCTATCGGGTGGTGAGTGGATGCCGTGGTTTTGATAAGATGCGGAGGATATATGCGGCTGAGCGTGAAGATGGCGGCGATCTCGGTTTGCTGGTTGGTGCTGGCCTGCGCCGCCGGGACGCTTTTCGCCGGCAGGTCGCATGCCGCCGGGCAGGGCGTCGACGGCGCTGACACGTCCGTCCCTGCCGCCGGGGAAACGACGATTGCGGTTGAAAAAATCCTTGCCGGCCTCACCGACGAGCAGGTCCGGCGGATGCTGATCGCCGAGCTGGAAAAGGACGCGGCGGGCGCAGCGGCACCCGCTCCGGAAGCCTTGACGGGCCCGGCCGCCTTTATGTCGTCCCTTCTCCGGGCGCTCCACAGTGAGCACGAGGCCAACAAGACCCATTTCGCTTACCTGTGGTCGCAGATTCCCCGCGTGCTGCCCGACTTGAACCGGGGGCTGCGCACCCTCTGCCCCGAGAACCCCGCGCACTGCGCCCTGCGTAACCTTTTCTGGGTGCTTCTTTTCATCGGCATCGCCCTGGTCGCGGAAGCCTTCTTCAGATCATTTTTCATCCGCAACTACCTCACGGCTTACCGGGAGCAGACCCCGCCGCAGCTGGGAAACGCGGACAGGCTGCTGGCCGGTCTTGTCCGGAGCCTTCCCGACCTCCTGGGGCTGGTTTTCTTTTTCGGCGCCGCCTATTTCATAGCGATGGTGTTTATCTGGAACGATGCGCCCAATACCCGGCTGTTTTTCCTGGCGGTGCTGGTCACCGTGGCGGCCATCAGGTTGCTCGCGATCCTCTCGCGCATCCTGTTCTCTCCGGCTGTTGCGGCCTTTCGGATCATGCCCATGGAGAGCCGCGTTGCCGCGGCGGTCCATCGTCTGCTGCTGGGTACCGGCGGCTACATCGTGGCCGCTCTGATGGCTGGCGTGTTATTTCATCGGCTCGGGGCCCAGCGCGAGTCGGTGCTGCTGCTGCAGGTGTTTTTCGCGACGCTGCTGCTTGCCGCCAGCGCCGTCGCCGTCATCGTCTTTCGACGCAAGGTGCGGCAGCATCTTATCGCGCCGGCCGCCGGCGACGATCAGAACATGCCCTGGGTGCGCAAGCAGTTTGCCGCCGTCTGGCACATCCTGGCACTGGCCTACCTCTTTGGGCTCTGGTTCCTGCTGATGAAAGACCTGGCGGATCCCGACGTCAAAAAAAGCGGGGCCTTCATCCTGAGCTTCTTCGTGGTCCCCATCTGGATGGTGGCGGACCGTTTGGCCCAGTGGGTGGTCAAAAACACCCTGAGCACCCTCAAAATCCACCAGGAAACCTATGTCGACAAGGCCGAGCCCGCCCCCGAGGTGCGCGACCAGCGCCGCAAAGGTCGGGAGCTGTATCACAAAATCAGCCGCCTGGCGCGCGTGGTTGTGGTTGCCGCTCTGGCGGTCTGGCTGGCCCACCTCTGGCATATCACCATCCCGCTGGTCTCCAGTCTCGCCGGCGTGCTGTTGGACGCCCTGATCATTATGACCCTGGCCCTGTTCTCCTGGCGGTTCATCAACTCCTGGATCGAGCGCAAAATTCGAGAATCCACCCCCGAGGACCAGGAGGAGGCCAAGGAGGATGACGAGTGGGGCGGGGCGGCTTCCCGCAGCCGCGCCTTCACCTTGCTGCCGATGATCCGCAAGTTTGTCGGCACGGTCCTGGTGGTCATGGTCACCATGACCATCCTCTCCTCGATAGGCGTAAATATCGGGCCCCTGCTGGCCGGCGCCGGCGTCATCGGCCTGGCCATCGGTTTCGGGGCCCAGAAACTGGTGGCGGATGTCTTTTCCGGTTTTTTCTACCTCATGGACGATGCCTTCCGGGTGGGCGAATACATCACCGCCGGGGCCGTCTCCGGCACGGTGGAGACCATCACCCTGCGCAACGTCATGCTCCGGCATCACCGCGGCATGTTGATGATCGTGCCCCACAGTGAACTCGGGGCGATCACCAACTTCATGCGGGGCGGGATCATCGTCAAATTCAACCTGGACTTTCCCTATGACGCCGATATCAATCAGATCCGCAAGATCATCAAAAAAGTCGGTCAAAAGATGCTGGAAAAAGAGGAATACGGCCAGGATTTCATCCGGCCGCTGAAATCCCAGGGGGTGCGCGAGATTGCCAACTCGGTCATGACCATCCGGGTGAAGTTCACCGCCAAGCCCGGCAGCCATTTTCTCATCCGCCGTGAGGCCTACCGCCTGATCACCGCAGCCCTGAATGCCAAGGGAATCCATTACGCCCACCGCAAGGTCATCGTCGATTTGCCGGAAACCCTCTCAGACGAGGCGGCCCAGCACCCCAAAACCCGCCAGCAGTTGGCGCAATCGGCCGGAGCGGCGGCCATGCGGCGCATGGAAGAGGAGCAGAAAGCCGCCGGGGCGGCCCAAAAAAAGAAGGATGACGAGGTTCTGGGCTGACCCCCGGGCTGTCGCCGTGGATGGGTTGACGAACGAAAGCCGCCGCGCCGCCAAAAAAACAAGTTCCCATTTTATCGTGGAAGGTGCTGCTAAATGAAATATTTCAAAACGATTGTCTTGTTGTGCATTCTTTTTGCCGTAGGACCGCCCCTTGGCGCGGTTGTGGCCGATGACGGGCCTGAAGACCGGCATGTCATCGACTGCCACGCCCACGTGGCCGGCCTCGGCTACGGTGATTCGGGCGCATTCATCAGCGACGGGATGCGCAGCAATTTCCGGTTCCGATTTTTCCTGCGCTGGATGGGGGTCACCGAACAGGAACTCGAATCCGAGGGCGATCAGCTCGTGGTCAGGAGGCTCAGCGAAAAAATCGCGCGCTCCCGCTACGTCGACCAGGCGGTGGTGCTGGCTTTTGACGGCATCGTCGACAAAACCAGCGGCGTGTTGGACAAGGAGAATACCCAGTTTTACGTGCCCAATGACTTTGTCCAGCGCGAAACGGCCAAATACCCCAACCTGCTGTTCGGGGCCAGCATCAACCCCTACCGCAAAGACAGCCTCCAGTTGCTGGAACAGGTGGCCGCCCAGGGGGCGGTGTTGGTGAAATGGATCCCGTCGATCATGCACATCGACCCCGCCGATGAGGCCATCGTCCCCTTTTATCAAAAAATGGCGGCCCTGGGCCTCCCCCTGCTCAGCCACGCCGGGCAAGAAAGATCCTTCGCCCACGCTCACGACGAATACTCCGATCCCCTGAGGCTCACCCTGCCCCTGCAGCACGGGGTGACCGTGATTGCGGCGCATATCGCGACCACCGGTGAATCGGAGGGCCAGGATAATTTCGAACGGATCCTGCCGATGTTTGCGGTCTATCCGAACCTGTACACCGACATCTCCAGCCTCACCCAGATCAACAAGCTGGGGTTTCTGGCCCGGGCATTGAAAGTGCCGGGATTGACGGCGCGCATGCTCTATGGCACCGACTGGCCGCTGCAGTATTTCCCGCTGGTCTCCCCCTGGTTTCACGTCAATCACATTGGGCTGCGCAACGCCTGGCGAGTGGCCGGGATCGATAACGAATGGGACCGGGATGTTGCCCTCAAGCAGGCCTTCGGGGTGCCGGATGCCGTTTTCACGCGCACGCTGGGCATCTTGGCCAACCCAAAGCCGGCACCGTCGGAGTGACTTCGAGATGCAGCGCAACGCAGAAATTGGCCTTCTGAGGAACTCACCGCTAATCCACGCAGGCATGGGGTTTTTCGAAGACCCCAGCCTTATCTCAACCGTTTGTTGAAGCCGGCGGTTTATGTCCCATCGTCCCGGGCCGAGCATCGCAGCAGCCGGCGATAAAGGCCCTGTGGCTGTTTGAGCGTAAGCGAGTTCCGCAGGGCCCGCCGGCTGCGAGAAGCGCAGGGCAGCCCGAAGGGCCCCGGGACGAGGGCGGTTTCTTTTGGTTCGTTTTCCGCAAAAGAAAATGAACAAAGAAAAAGGGTAGTGGTGAATCCCGACCTATCGCCGGGGTACCCGTAAAGGTTCCTTTTGCAAAAAAACACCGCAGCAAGGCGGGGTAAAACGCTTTTTGCGGAACCGCCGATCTTGATGACGTCGGCCCAGCCAGGGCGCCGCCGCGGGCCCTTGTAGCCCGGGAAGGATGCCAAAAAACCCATGCGCCCAGCCAAACTCATCTCGGCGTTTCTCCTGGGCCTGCTGCTGATCGCCGCGGCAGCGTTCGGGGCGCTTTTTTTCGTGGACCCGACGCTGTTTCGCGGCCAGTTGGAAGCCGGCGCTACAGCAGCCTTCGGCCGGGGGGTGCGCTTCGGCGGGCCGATCCGGCTGGAGCGCTCGCTCACGCCGCGCATCGTCGTCAGCCAGATGAGCATCGACAACCCGCCCTGGGCCTCGGCAGTGCATCTGGCCGCGGCAGATGAGGTCGCCGTCCAGGTGGCCCTTTGGCCGCTGCTCTTCGGCGAGTTGCGGGTGCTGGATGTTCGGCTCGCAGGGGTCACGGTTTTTCTCGAAGAGGGCCCCGAGGGGGCCAACAACTTCACCTTCGGCGCCCCCGGCGCCGACCGGGACCCCGCTGCCCTGCCCGCCCTGGAGCGGCTGCTGGTCGAGGATGCCGTCATCACCCGCCGCTCGGCCACCTCCCGCCTCAGCCGCTACGAGATCGACACGGCGCGGCTCTGGAACATTCCCGGAGAGCCGGAGCGGATCGAGGCCGAAGGCCGGGTCAAGGGGGTACCGTGTCGCATCACGTTGGTCGCCGACACCCCGGCCGAGGTGTCGGACCCGCAGGCCCCCTGGTCGGTGCGGCTGGAGATGCAGGCCCCCGACCTCTCGCTGACCGCCGCCGGGCGCGTGGCGCATGCCTTCGTCTGGAACGATTTCCAGTTCGATCTCGCGCTCGGCGGGGAGCGGATCGATTCCCTGGCGAAACTCTTCGAGGTGGAGTTTCCCGCCACGGGCCCCTTCGAGGTATCGGCGACGGTCACCGCCGCCGCAGGGCGCTACCGGATGACCGAGCTGCGCGCCCATCTCCAGGAGCTTGCAGGCGCAGGCGAGATCACGATTGACGGCGGAACTGCTTCGGGCGGGCGGGAGGGGCCCCTGGACGTCGCGCTGCAGGGCAGGCTCGGCGAGGAACCGCTGGCGTTGACCCTTTCTTCGGAGCGCTTTCCCGACCACCTCTCACGGCCCGACCCCTGGCCCCTGGCCGGCCGCCTTCAAATGGGGGACGCCGGGCTCGATTTTCACGGCACTTTAGCCCCGGCCGCAGGCGGCGCCAGCCTGGCGCTGGAGGCCCTGCTCCAGGGGGAGGAACTCGACACCCTGACCCGTCATTTCGGCGCGGCGCCAACCCAGGTCGGCCCCTACCGGCTCGCCTTTCACGCCCTGATCGCGGCGGACGATGTGAGCCTAACCGATCTGGAGGGGGAGGTTGGAGGCCGCGCACCCCTGCAGACGATTCAGATCGTGGGCGGCAACGTTTCGGTTCGTCAAGGGGGCGCGGTTGCCGGGGAGATCGCCGCCGAGCGCTACGGGGTTCCCCTGTCGCTGTCTTTTCAAGGCGGCCCCCAGCAGGTCGGCGATGAAGGCACCACGGACTGGCCGCTGCAACTGGCGGCATCGGTTGCCGGGGTCGCGCTGACCGCGGACGGCGCGGTCGTCACCACCCCCCAAGGCCGCAGCAGTCTGAATCTCGCCGCCAGGCTTAAAGGTGACCGGCTCGATGCCCTGGGCAGGCTGCTGGGCGAATCGCTGTCGCGCCTGGCTCCCCTGGATCTGAGCGCCCGGGTGACCAGCGGCGACGGGGTTCACGAGTTCCGGGATCTGGCGCTGCGGCTGGGGGCCAACCGTCTGACCGGCGCCCTGCGCTGGGACGGCAACGCACCGCGCGCCCTGCTGACCGGCCGTCTCTCATCGAAGCGCCTGTCGCTGGGGGCGCTTGGGGATGCGGTCGCCACGCCCCCGGCCAAGGCCAG
>JBAPYE010000107.1:0-3398 GCA_049284575.1 Desulfobacterales bacterium | reverse complement strand
GACCCGCACATTCTGCTGACCGAGATGGGCGACCGGGTGCAGCAGCTTAAGACCGAATGCCCGTCCGACTGGGGCACTGACAAGAAGCAGATCGAGCAGGCCAGCATTGACATGCGCTCTAAGTTCGAGTCCACCATGGACTACATCGGCTCGGCGGCGCCCGTTTCCATCCCCGGCTAAATAGCGGGATAACCCCTTTGGAATTGTAAAGCTGTTCATATCAAGGGCAGCAGGTAAATTTCGCCTGCTGCCCTTTTTTAATTCGGTTGAAATGCCCCCCTGAAAATGGTAAACAGGTCCCCGCCCGCCGCCGCATCCAGGCAATGCCTGCGGGCGGATCGGCAGCCCAACGGCCCACAACGCCGCCACCCCGCCCGGGAGTTTGCATCTCATCCACACCGCACGCGCGGCCGCATCACAGGTCAGGCATGATTTCCATCAGACTTAAAAAAGGCTATTCGCTCAAAATCGCAGGCGCGCCTTCCACGGCGCTGAGCGTTCTGCCGGCCCCGGCGCGGGTGGCCGCCGTCCCCAACCACCTGCCTTTTGTCAAGCCACGCCTCAAGGTCAAGGTCGATGACCTGGTGGCGCTGGGCACCGTCCTGTTCGAGGACAAGCGCAACCCCGACGTCAAGTTCCTGTCGCCGGGCGGCGGCCGGGTAACCGCCATCCATTTCGGCGAACGCCGCGTGATTCGGGAAATCATCATCGACCTGGCGCCCGACGAGACCCGTGTAAACTTTGAGACGCTGTCAGCGGCCGAGCTCGAGACCGTCCAACGCGCGCGTCTGGTGGCGCTGCTCTTAACCGGCGGCCTCTGGCCGCTGTTAAGGGCCCTGCCCTTTCGCGACATGCCCCGACCGGACGTGCTGCCGCCGGCTGTTTATGTCCAGGTCGGCAGTACCGAGCCCTTCCAGCCGCAACCATCCGTCTACCTGCAGGGCAACGAGGAGCGCTTCCGTTTCGGCCTCGCGCTTCTGGACAGGCTCGCCGAGGGCCGGGTATTCGTCGCGGCCCCGGCCGCTGACGCGGGGGTTCTCAAGACTCTGGGCGATCTGGTGACCCACACCTACGCCGGCAACTACCCCGCCCACGACCCGGGGGTCCTGGTGTACCGCACCCGCACGGAGCCGGCCGCCAACCGCAGCTGGTACATCGATGCCCAGGATGTGCTACTGCTGGCCGAGCTGCTCCAGACCGGCCGCTACCCCACCGCCCGGACCGTCGTTCTGGCGGGCAGCCAGGCCGAGTCCCCACAGCATTTTAAGACCCGCCTGGGGGTCCCGTTGGCCGACCTGGCCGCGGGGCGCACCCGGCCCGGCGATACCCGCTTTGTGAGCGGCGGGATTCTGACCGGTCATGCCGCCACCGCCGAGGGCTACCTGGGGCTTTTGGAAAAGGCGCTGCATTTGCTGCCCGAAGGCCATGAAAAGGGCCCCTTTTTGGGGTTCGTGCGGCCGGGCTTCAAACGCCCCAGCTACTCGCGGGCCTTTCTCTCGGCTTTCAACCCGGCCGAGCTGACCATGGACTGCAACCGCAACGGCGGGCTGCGGGCCTGCATCGCCTGCAACTACTGCCCGGACGCCTGTCCCGTGGAGATCCTGCCCCAGCTGACCTACAAGAGCATCCTGGTGGAAGAGGTCGAGGAATACCTGGCGCACGGCCTGCTGGACTGCGTCGAGTGCGGGCTCTGCAGCTATGTCTGCCCGTCCAAAATCGAACTGCTGGAGACCCTGAAAAGTGCCAAGGCGTCCTATTACCGGGACCAGGGCTGACGGGAGACGCAGGAGACCATGAGAATCGTCAAACAGTTTTTCGATGCCCGGCGCCCGCAGTTTTCAGAGGGCGGCAAGTATGCCCGCTACTACCCGTTTTTCGAGGCCATCGAAACGATCTTTTTCGGCCCCGCAGAGGTCACCGCCGCCGGCCCCCAGGTGCGCGACAGCCTGGACGTCAAGCGCTTCATGACCCTGGTGATCGTCGCCCTGCTGCCGCATTTGTTCTTCGGGATTTACAACGCCGGCTACCAGAGTCACCTGGCCTCCGGGCTGTCGCTTAACCCCCTGGCGGTCACCCTGCGGGGCTTGTGGATCGTCATGCCGCTGGTGCTGGTGACCTACGCCGTCGGGTTCTTCTGGGAGGTGGTGTTCGCGGTTGTCCGCAAGCACGAGATCAGCGAGGGGCTTTTCGTCTCGTGCATGCTTTTTCCCCTCACCCTGCCGCCCACGACCCCACTCTGGCAGGCGGCGCTGGGGATCTCCTTCGGGATCGTGATCGGCAAGGAGATCTTTGGCGGCACCGGCCGCAACTTCCTCAACCCGGCGCTGACGGGACGGGCCTTTCTCTACTTCGCCTATCCGGCCCAGAGTTCCGGAGACGCCGTCTGGACGGTCCTGGTCGGCGCTCCGGCGGCTGATGCCGTCAGCGGCGCCACCCCGCTGGCCCTCGCCGCGGCCACCAGCGGCGGACGGGTGGAAGACGCCCTGGCCCAGGCCGGCTTCGACGCCTCCAGGCTCTTCTGGGGTCTCTACCCGGACAGCATCGGCGCCTCCTCCACCTTTCTGTGCCTCGTTGGGGCGGTCTTCCTGATGGTGATCGGGATCGCCAGCTACCGGATCATCCTGGGGGGGGTGATCGGCGTCCTGGCCGCCGGCCTGCTGCTCAACTTCATGGCCGGGGAAAGCTCTCAGTCCTACCTGCACCTCAACCCGGTCTTTCATCTCTTGATCGGCGGCAGCGCCTTCGGCATCGCCTACATGACCACCGACCCGGTCTCGGCGCCCGACATGAACAGCGCCCGTTGGGTCTACGGGTTTCTGATCGGCGCCCTGACGGTCCTGATCCGGGTCTTCAACCCGGCCTTTCCCGAAGGGATCATGCTGGCGATTCTTTTTATGAACGTTTTTGCGCCCCTGCTGGACCACCTGGCAGTGCGGACCCGCATCAGAAAAAGGGTGCCGAATGTCTAACCAATTCAAATCGCTGCTGTTTGCAGCCGTTATGTGTCTGGTCTGCAGCATCGTGCTGACGGCCGCCGCCACGGGGTTGCAGTCCCTGCAGCAGAAAAACATGCTGCACGACAAGCACCGCAATGTCCTGAAGTCGGTGGCCCTGATCGATCCGGACGGGCGCTACGACCGGACCGCGGTCGAAAAACTCTACGACCAGTTCATCAAAGCGGTCTGGGTCAACCCGGAAGGCGAGATCGTGGCCGAACGCGACAGCGGCCAACAGGATTATCCGATCTACCTCTACACCCGCGAAGGCGCCGTCCAGGCCTATATCGTGCCCATCGACAGCCGCGGGCTATGGGGCCGCATTCTCGGCTACCTGGCCATCGAAAGCGACGGCTCGACGATCTCCGGTTTCACGGTCTACCAGCACTCCGAAACCCCGGG
>JBAPYE010000106.1:0-8105 GCA_049284575.1 Desulfobacterales bacterium | reverse complement strand
ACGTTCCGCGGTTGGTGTTTAAGAACCTGAACAAACTGACCGTTCCCAACCCCAACTACGCCCACACCTATATCGTGGACAACACGCCCTTTGCCGGCAAGGTGGGTGACCGGACTTACCTGGTGGGCGGGCTGGGCAAGGGCGGCAAGGGCTATTTTTGCCTGGACATCACCGACACCGCCAACGCCGAGACCAATGCCAACGGGATCGTCAAATGGGAATACCCCAACCCCAGCAGCACGCCGGACCCGGACAATGTTTATGACCCGTCCGACCCGGTTTACGCCAATGCCGACTGGGCGGACCTCGGCTACAGCTTCAGCCGGGCCTTTATCTTCAACTCCAACGCCGGCGGCCCCTTCGTGATTTTCGGCAACGGCTACGACAGCTACAATAAAAAGGCGGTTCTTTTCATCCTGAATGCTCATACCGGGGAGGTGCTGGCCAAAATCGACACCGGCGCCGGCGGCTGGGGGCCTGACGAGGACAAAGACACCGCCGATGACCAGTGCAACGGGCTTTCCACCCCGGTGCTGATCGACCACAATCTGGATGGCAAGGTGGACTATGCCTATGCCGGCGACCTTCTGGGCAATTTGTGGAAATTCGACCTGACGGCCAACTCCGCCATGCTCTGGAAAGTCGCCTACGGCACGGCCGGCGATCCCCAGCCCCTTTTCGTGGCCAAAAACCGGGAAGGGCACCGGCAGCCCATCACCACCCAACCGGACGTGATGACCCACTGCCGCTTCAACCGATTGGGCTACCTGGTCATTTTCGGAACCGGGCGCTATCTGGGTGACGATGACTTCACCGACAACAGCGTCCAGAGCCTTTACGGGATCTGGGATTGGGCCTTGGCCTGGGAAGCCAACGAAGAGGACAGCGCGGGGAAGTATTTCGGTGAATTCACCCCCGGACGCCAGCTCTCAAACCTGGCGGCGCTTGGCATCAACGCGACCCTTCAGGAACAGACCCAGATCTATTACGGCAGTTTTTTTGGGGAAAAATACGGGATTCTCAGCGACAACAAAATCAGCTGGTATATTCCCAGAAATGCAACGGGGCAGCATGTGGGGTGGTTTTTCGACCTGCCCGCCACCGGGGAGCGCACCGTCCGTGATGTCATCATCCGGGATACCATCGCCATCATGGTTTCCTCCATTCCGTCCTCTTCACCGTGCAGCTCGGGCGGGTATTCCTACCTGACGGAAATTAACGCCTGCAGCGGCGGACGCACCATCAGCGCGCAATTTGACGCCAATAACGACGGGGTGATCGATTCCCGCGATCTGGTGGATATCGGCTCCTCGGCCAAATCTCAAAAAAGCTCCTTGAGCCGCAAAGAGGTTCAGGGAATGCCGCATGCACCGGCGGTCGCTGAAATCCCGGGCACCGATATCGAGGTCAAATATTTCAGCAACTCCGATGGGTCGGTCATTCCCATCAAAGAGAAAAAGATCCAACTGGGGATGTCTTCCTGGCGCGAAATCGAAGGCAAATAAACAGGGAGGGCTGTTGCTTGAAAAATTTAAACCGTAAAATCATGATTTTCATCGGCTGCTTTCTGCTCCAACTGGTGGTGGGGTTCGTCCCCTGGGCCGGTTCGGTGGCAGGGGCCGATACCCTTACCGACGCCACCCCGCAGCGCGAGGATGGGTTCCAGGTGGAATTTCAGGGTGTGGGGGTCATTGATCGGATGGGGGCGGGTGAGATCGTCATCGACGACTCCCTTTTCCGCTTGTCCCCATCGGCTGCCTTTTATGGTGAGGGCGGGGAGCCTCTGAGCAGCGGATCGTTTGCGGTGGGGACTTTGGTGGGCTACGAGCTCGAAGGTGAGCGGGTGATCCGCTCCCTCTGGAAGCTGCCGGCGCCGCAGGTGCAATAAACCCTGGCAGTCGCGGTGGCCTGGAGGCGGTGCGATTCGGTTAAAACCCGATGACCGTCGCCAGGCCACCCGTCGCTTTGGATGATCGTTATTTTGAGTGCGGGAGGCATCATGCTTTTCAAGAAATTCGTGATAGGGGTCGTAATAGTTCTGCTGCCGGCCTGTGGCTGGGCGGGGTACTACCAGTACCGTGATGCCAGCGGCGTCGTTCACTTTACCGACGCTATTCAAGCCGTTCCTGAAAACCAGCGCGGGACGCTTCAGGTCCATCGCAATCTCGGGGATACGGCACCGCGCCCAAAAACCGCCGACAAGGTCCCTGCCGTTGGGCAGCCCCAGATAAATCTCGCGGGTGACCTGGAGGATCCCAGCGCCTCGGAAAGTCGGCTGAAAACCCTCAAGGACGACTTGGATACGGCCTACCGGCAGATAGCCGAAGCCAAGGAAATGCTTCCATTGGAACCGCCTGATAGCGACGACCCCGCATTGATTGATTATGCCCGCCAAGTCCGCGATTTAAACGCCCAAATTGCCGCCTACGAAAAAAAACGCCAGGAATATGACAACGGCGTCAATGCCTTTAACCAGCAGATCCAGGCCGCCGCCGATGGGGGGTCTCTCCCTGAAAGCCCTTGAACGCCTTTTGGGTAAGGATTAAGAATCGCCCACCGGCAAGCACGGGGCGCGGATTGATGTCCCGTGGCCGGAATGCGCTTGTTTGCGGCCGGTTATGAGCTTTTCAAGGTGGTTCGCTAGCGCTTTCAAGACGGTTTGATTTATCGCATCCCCCCGGAGATCAGGATTTTTTATGCAAATTGACGTCAGCAACCCGCTCTCAGACACCAACGTTTGCAAGGCGCTTTTCTGCCAGGGGGTTATTTCCCGAGACCAGGCCAAGGAAATCCTCGGAAGGAGGGAGAGCCTTAAAAAACGGTTAGTAGACCGTTTGGGGGGCAAAAAAAACAACGGGTCTGAGGACATCGGGTCACCCGCTTCGGTGGACATGATCTCGCTGCTCACGTGCCGCAACTTGGAGCGTACCAGCGACGCTTTCATGGGCTTGGACGAGGATGTGGTGTATAAGGCCCTGGCGGCGCAATGGAAAATTCCCTTTCGCAAGATCGATCCCCTCAAACTCGATTTAAACCTGGTCACGACGACCATTCCCCGCTCTTTTGCCCGCAAGCACCTGGTTCTGCCCATCGAGATCCAAAAAGACACGCTGATCGTGGCCACCTGCAACCCGTTTAACCTCGAGGCCATGGATGACATCGCCCGCGTGCGAAACCTGCGGATCAGCCCGGTGGTGACCCCGCGGGCGGATATCATCAAGATCATCAACGAATTTTTCGGGTTCAAACGCTCAATCGTCGCGGCTGAAAACCAGTTTTCCTCCCCCCTGGTCGATTTGGGCAATCTCGAGCAGTACGTGCGGCTGAAGTCGGTGGAGGAGCTGCCCTCCAACGACCAGCATATCGTCAATGCGGTCAACCATTTGCTGCTCTATGCGTTCGACCAGCGTGCCAGCGATATCCACATCGAACCCAAACGGGAGACCACCCTGGTCAGAATGCGGATCGACGGTGTTCTGCACACCGTTTACGAACTGCCCAAAAAGGTTCATTTCGCCATTGTCAGCCGGATCAAAACCATGTCCCGGCTGGACATGGCCGAAAAGCGTCGGCCCCAGGACGGCCGCATCAAGACCGATACGGGCGGGGAGGAACTGGAAATTCGGGTTTCCACCGTTCCGGTGGCCTTCGGTGAAAAGGTGGTCATGCGCATTATGGACCCGGACATTTTATTTCAGGATCTCGACCGCCTCGGGTTCAGCCCTTCGGACATCGAACGCTACGGAAAAATTATCAGCAAACCCCACGGCATCGTGCTGGTCTGCGGACCGACGGGCAGCGGCAAATCCACCACCCTGTACTCGACCCTGCGCAAGTTGTCGACCACGGAGATCAACATCACCACCGTGGAGGACCCCATTGAAATGGTCCACGAGGATTTCAACCAGATTGCGGTCCAGCCGGCGGTCAACATCACCTTCAGTTCCATCCTGCGCAATATTCTGCGCCAGGACCCCGACATTATCATGATCGGTGAAATGCGCGATCTCGAAACCGCCGAAAATGCCGTCCAGGCCGCCATGACCGGCCACCTGGTGCTCTCGACGATCCACACCAACGATGCGGCCTCCGCCATCACCCGCATGATCGATCTCGGCGTTCCGTCGTTTCTGATTCAGGCCACGGTGGTCGGCATCGTTGCCCAGCGCCTGGTGCGCAAAGTGTGCGAAAAATGTGCGGAGTCCTACGCGGTCAGCGCTGAGGAGCTTCTGCGAATCGGGCTTGCGGTCGGCAAAAACCCGACGGAGCAGGTGACGCTGCGGCGTGGAAAAGGCTGTCAGCGCTGCCGCGGGACCGGCTTTTTCGGGCGCACCGGTGTTCACGAAGTAATCCCCTATTCGGATGCCATCCGCCGCATGACCATGCCCGAGACCGACGCCCACGCCATAACGGCCGAGGCGGTCCGCGAGGGAATGGTGACCATGCGGGAGAGCGCCATCCAGAAAATGCTGGCCGGAATTACAACGGTTGAGGAAGTGCTGCGGGTGACCTGGGAGAAGATCTGAACCGCGGACGAAAAGGGGGGTGAGAGGGTCCTGCCGGGTTCTATGTTTTTGGGGTAAATGACAAAGCCCCCTTTGGGCAGCGGTTCGCCAAAGGGGGCTTGTCATTTTTTTGGGGCGGCATTTTCCCGGGCTTGCAAATCTGCCGGCCGTCTTTAGTGCGCTGCGGTGCGAATGGAGAGTCCCGATTGGATGTTGCGCCGGGCTTCCGTGATCAACACGGTGGCGGTCGTCTTTTCAGTGTGCAGCACCAGACATTTCCCATAGTCAACGGCGGGCAGGGCGACCATTTTCTTCGAATTGGGGTCCATGCGGCAATATTGCTGATCGTAAATGGCATACACCTGACCCGGTTGAATGCCATGGCTGGTTCCCTTGTCGATAAAGGCGATTGTGTTGTCGCCGATTTCAACCGTGTTCTCCTCGGAGATGATCAGCTTGCCGGACACGTCGGGCAGGCTTTCCTGCAGTTTTACCTCCGCAGACCGGCTCTGGTAGGGAATCAGATGGTCGTTCACCCGAATTTCACGATAGACCCTGACGATTTTGCCGACCGCCAATTGAGCGTTGGACTGGGTGATTTCGACGACGCCGGTCAAATAGTGCTGGATCCCGATTTCCTTGCGGGTCTTTTTTTCGATCAAGGGGTCGAAAACGCGGAATGTGGTGAAATGCGACCCCACCGCAAGGGGGGTGCCGGCTGCCGGCTTGATGTAGACGAGGTCATCGGTGCCATGAATCATTTTACCTTCAGCCGATTTGAAGATGGTGCCGAAAGGGGTAAGCGGTTCCTCGCGGATAAAGCCGATGCGATCCATCGCGGGATAGGTGAAAAAACCCGCTCTGCTCAAAGCGCCACGGCCGCCGGCCGGTGACGGTTGTGCGGTGGCCTTCGCGGCCATGGGGGCACCGGTGCGCCCAGCGCCTTGTAAAAGCCTGATGCGATCGCCGGGAAAAATCCAGTGGGGGTTCCGAATTTGGCGGTTTTCCTTCCAGAGCTCAGGCCACTGGGACGGCGTGCCAAAGAAGCGATCGGATAAGTCCCAAAGGGTGTCCCCCTTTCTGACCGTGTAATAGTATCCGGTTTCCTGCGCGATGGTCAGCGGGTGATGATCAGCGGCCGCTGCCTCATTGAGGGAAAAGAGGGTGGGAATGACGAAAACGCTGCCAACAACTCTCAACAGTCTTTTTTTGAACATCGATTGCTCCGAATTTTCAGTGGTTAACCCTGCGGGGTGTTTCCCCTGAGGTTGACGGCGCCGCAAAAAGGCCGACAGCTGTCTTGCGCCCTTTCGCGGGCTTCCTGCGGTGTCCCTTCACCGGTTCATCAAGGTTAGTATCGGAACATTATAAAGAAACTTGACAAGGGGGCGCGTCATTTGGGGGCAAAACGAAAAAAGCCTGCACGCCGAGGGGCGCGCAGGCTTGATGAATGGCTTTCGGCCAGATGTCGGTGCGGGAGGGCTTACATCATACCGCCCATACCGCCCATACCGCCCATCCCACCCATGCCGCCGCCGCCGGCACCCGGCATGGCCTCAGATTTTTCTTCCGGCTTGTCGGCGATCATCGCCTCGGTGGTGAGCATTAGCCCGGCCACGCTGCCGGCGTTTTGCAGGGCAAAGCGCACAACCTTGGTCGGGTCGATGACGCCGGCCTCGATCAGATCTTCGTAAACGTTGGTTTCAGCGTTGTAACCGAAAGCCCCTTCGGATGACTTGACCTTGTCGATCACGACCGAGCCTTCAAAGCCGGCATTGTTGGCAATCTGTCGCAGCGGCTCTTCCACGGCGCGCATAACGACTTTGACGCCCAACCGTTGATCGGCCTTGATCTTGATCTTGTCAAGGGCGGCCAGGCAGCGCACCAGGGCCACGCCGCCGCCGGGAACGATGCCTTCCTCGACTGCCGCGCGGGTGGCGTTCAGGGCGTCTTCAACGCGGGCCTTTTTCTCTTTCATTTCGGTCTCGGTGGCAGCCCCGACATTGATCACGGCCACGCCGCCGATCAGTTTGGCCAAGCGCTCCTGGAGCTTTTCACGATCGTAGTCGGAGGTGGTCTCTTCGATCTGGGCGCGGATCTGCTTGACACGCCCCTCAAGCGCACTGCGGGCGCCGGCGCCGTCGACGATGGTGGTGTTGTCCTTATCGATGGCGATCCGTTTGGCCTTGCCCAGATCGGTCAGGGCGACATTTTCCAACTTGATGCCCAGGTCTTCGGAGACGACCTGACCGCCGGTCAGAATGGCGATGTCCTCCAGCATGGCTTTGCGCCGGTCGCCGAAGCCCGGGGCCTTGACGGCCGCAACCTGCAGGGTGCCCCTGAGCTTGTTGACCACCAGGGTCGCCAGGGCTTCGCCGTCGACATCCTCAGCAATGATCAGCAGGGGTTTGCCCATTTTGGCCACCTGCTCGAGGATGGGGAGCAGGTCTTTCATGTTGCTGACCTTTTTCTCGTTGATGAGAATGTAAGGGGAATCCAGGGACACGACCATCTTTTCGGGATCGGTTACAAAGTAGGGCGAGAGATAGCCGCGGTCGAACTGCATGCCTTCGACCACCTCCAGCGTGGTCTCCATGCTTTTGGCCTCCTCGACGGTGATGACGCCTTCTTTGCCGACTTTGTTCATGGCCTCGGCGATGATGTTGCCGATGGTTTCATCGTTGTTGGCCGAGATGGTGCCGACCTGGGCGATTTCGCGCTGGTCTTTGGTGGGCTTGCTGATCTTCTGAAGCTCCTTGACGGCGACTTCCACCGCTTTTTCGATTCCGCGCTTGATGGCCATGGGGTTGTTGCCGGCTGCGACCAGTTTCTGGCCTTGCTCATAGATCGAGCGCGCCAGGACCGTGGCCGTGGTCGTGCCGTCGCCCGCCATGTCCGAGGTCTTGCTGGCCACTTCTTTGACCATCTGGGCGCCCATATTCTCGAACTTGTCTTCCAACTCGATTTCTTTGGCCACCGTGACACCGTCTTTGGTGACGGTCGGAGAGCCCCAGGATTTGTCGATCACCACATTGCGCCCCTTGGGGCCGAGGGTGACGACCACAGCATCTGCAAGCGTCTTGACGCCCTTGAGCATCGCCTCACGGGCTTTCATGTCATACTTAATTAGTTTTGCCATTGCGATCTTTCCTCCCTAAGTAGTAAAGTAAATAAAATTATTCGATGATGCCAAGCACGTCGTCTTCGCGCATGATCAAATATTCCTCGCCTTCAACCTTCACTTCGGTACCGGCATATTTACCGAACAAAATGCGATCCCCAGCTTTGACTTCCATCGGGATAAGTTTGCCGTCTTCGGCCACTTTCCCCTTACCGACCGAGATCACAACCCCCTCCGCCGGTTTTTCTTTGGCAGAGTCGGGAATGATGATGCCGCCCTTGGTTTTGCTCTCTTCCTCAACGCGTTGTACAATGATGCGATCCTGCAGTGGTCTGAGTTTCATTGCGTCATTTCTCCTTTTTTTCGTTAAAATGATTCTTTGCCGACAGGCAATTCGGAGTGGCAGGGGGAGCGCGATAGGCGCTTAGGGTAAGCACCCCCACCCGTTTGTAAAGTCATCGTGTTGAGACGTTTGAACC
>JBAPYE010000105.1:0-13175 GCA_049284575.1 Desulfobacterales bacterium | reverse complement strand
TTCGGCGGTGTCCACCATGGTTACCTCCAGCCCCAGGTCCGCCGCCCGGAAGGCGGCGGCATAACCGCCGGGGCCGCTGCCGATCACCAGCAGTTCGGTTTCCTGCACGAATTCTCCCATCACCATGGTCGCCTCCCTCCCGGGTGAAACGGTTGTGGACCTCAGGGCCGGAACTCCCCGAGTCAGGTCATGGCCATCAGCAGCTCCTCGGGATCCTGGAGGATCGATTTGATGGTCAGCATGAAGCGGATGGCGTCTGCCCCGTCCAGGACGCGGTGGTCCACGCAGACCACCAGGGGCATCAGCAGCCGGGGGACGATCTTGGGCGGGCCGCCGCCGGCGGCCAGAACCACCGGCTCCAGGCGGGCCGCGCCCATGCCCATGATCGCCACCTGGGGGGGATTGATGATGGCCGAAAAGTGCCCGCCCCCCAGCGGCCCCACGTTGGTGAGGGTAAAGGTGGCCCCCTGCAGCTCCTCGCGGGTGGCCTTGCGCCGGCGGGTGCGATCCACCAGGTCGGCCAGCTCCACGGCCAGCTCCCGGAGGCTCTTGCGGTCCACGTCGCGGACCACCGGCACGATCAGGCCGTCGTCGGTGTCCACCGCCACCCCGATGTGGAAATAGTGTTTGCGCACGATCTCGCCGGCCGCGGCATCCAGGCTGGCGTTGAAATCGGGGAAGCGTTTGAGGGCCGCGGCCGCGGCCTTGAGGGCAAAGACCGTCAGGGTCAGCCGGCCTCCCTGGGCCGCGACGGCCTCGCGGTGTTTGCGGCGCAGGGCCTCCAGTTGCGTCAAATCCACCTGGTCCTGGGTGTGCACGTGGGGGATCTGCGACCAGGCCAGGGCCATCCGGCGGGCGGTGGATTTGCGGACGGCGCGCAGCGGGATGCGTTCGGTGGCGCCCCACTGGTCGAAATCCGGCAGCACCGGGGCTTCCGGCGGGCCGGCAGCCGCGGCGGCTTCGGCTGTTTCACCGGGTCCCGGCGTGGAATCTTTGGCGGCCAACGCCTGAACGTCCTGGGCGGTCACCAATCCCTGGGGGCCGGAGGCGGTCACGGCGTAGAGATCGACCCCCAGTTCGCGGGCCAGTCGCCGGGTGGCCGGCGAGGCCGGTACCGGCGGCTGCTTGCGTTTCCCGCCGGTGTCCGGGGTCTCGGGGGGTGTTCGGGGGGATGCTGCCGGTTCGTCCGCGGCAGGCGACTCCGCGGCGGCGTCAGCGGTATCGGTTTCAAAGGTCATCAGGACGTCGCCGACCTTGACCAGGTCTCCGGGCTTGACCCGGATTTCCGCCACCGTGCCGTCCACCGGCGAGGGGATCTCGACTGCCGCCTTGTCGGTTTCGACCTCCAGGATCGGGTCGCCTTCGCGAACCGTGTCGCCGACCGTCACCAGCACCGCCAGCACCTCGCCCTCGTGGATGCCTTCCCCCAGATCCGGTAATTTAAAAGTCCGGGCCATCGCGTTCTCCTCTTTATGCCGTTTCGGCTATTCGGATGCTGTCGGGGCGACGGGCCCCCCGGCGTCAGGCCGCCAGCAGGGCGCGGGCCTGGCGCACGATGCGCTCGACCCCCGGCAGGTAGCTGGCTTCGCGGCTGAAAAACGGAATGACCACGTCGAAGCCGGTGACCCGTGCCACTGGTTTTTCAAGGTAGTAGAAGGCCTTCTGCACCAGGCGCGCCACGATCTCGGCCCCCGGCCCGAAGCTGCGCGGGGCCTCGTGCACTAGCAGGGCGTGGCCGGTTTTTTTGGCGGAGGCCACAAAGAGGTTGTCGTCCAGGGGGGAGATGGTCAGCAGGTCGATGACCTCGGCCTCCACGCCGTCCTCCTCGGCCAGCCGCTCGGCGGCCGCCAAGGTGGGGCGCAGCATGGCGCCGTAGGCGATCAGGGTCAGGTCGCGGCCCTCCCGGACGATTTGGGAGCGGCCGATGGGCAGGGTTTCCTCCGCCTCCGGGACCTCTTCGCGAAAGGCGCGGTAAAGGGCTTTGGCCTCGTAGAAGATGACGGGGTCCGGGTCGCGGATGGCGCTCGCCAGCAGCGCGCGGGCATTGCGCGGACCGGAGGGGATCACCATCTTGAGGCCCGGCATGTGGGCCCAGAAGGCCTCCCGGCTCTCGGAGTGGTGCTCCAGGGCGCGCACCCCGCCGCCGTAGGGGGTGCGCAGCACCATGGGCACGGTGAAACGGCCCCGCGAGCGCCAGCGCAGGCGCGCGGCGTGGCTCTCGATCTGGTGAAAGTTCTCGTAGCTGAACCCCGAAAACTGAATCTCGCAAACCGGCCTGAGGCCGTAGACCGCCATGCCGATGGACATCCCGACGATTCCCGACTCCGCCAGGGGGGTGTCCAGCACGCGGTTTTCGCCAAAGGTTTCGATCAGGCCGTCTGTCACCCGGAACACCCCGCCGTCGACGCCGACATCCTCCCCCAGGACAATGACGCCGTCGTCCCGCGTCATTTCCTGGCGCAGGGCCAGGTTCAAGGCCGCCACCATCGTCATCTTAGCCATCGCTGCCCTCCTTCTCGCTTCGCGCCGCCGCCAGCTCCTGGGCCAGTTCCGCCTGCTGCGCCTTGAGATCGGGGGTCATCTCCGCGTAGACATGGTCGAACATCTCCAGGGGGTCGCCCATCTGCGCCATCTGCCGTTCGGCGCGGTCCACGGCGGCCTGGATCTCGGCCTTGATTTCGGCCTCCAGGGTCTCGATCTTCTCCGGGGTCAACTCTCCCTTGTCGGTCAGGTAGCGCTGAAAGCGGGCGATGGGGTCCCGTTTTTTCCAGACCGCGACATCTTCATCGCTGCGGTAGCGTTTGGGGTCGTCGGCGGTGGTGTGCATGCTCAGGCGGTAGGTGACGCACTCGATCAGGGTCGGGCCGCCTCCGGCGCGGGCGCGTGCCACCGCTTCACTGGCCGCGACGTAAACCGCCAGGATGTCGTTGCCGTCCACCTGGATGCCCGGCATCCCGTAGGCGATGGCCTTCTGGGCCAGGGTCTCGGAGCGGGTTTGGCGCGCCCGGGGAATGGAAATCGCCCACTGGTTGTTCTGGCAGACGAAGATCACCGGGGCCTGGAAGACCGCGGCCAGGTTCATGCCCTCGTGAAAATCGCCCTCGGAGGTGGCGCCGTCGCCGAAGAAGGTCATGGCCACCTGGTCGCTGCCCCGGTATTTCATGGCCCAGGCCAGTCCCACGGCGTGCGGGACCTGGGAGCCGACCGGTACCGACAGCGGCAGGTCGTTGCTCTCCGGGGCGATCCGGCCGCCCTCGTTGAAGCCTCCGAAGTAGATGATGAAGTTTTCCATGGGCTTGCCGCGCCAGATCTCGGCCGCGGTTTCGCGAAAAGAGGGCACCATCCAGTCCGATGCCCGCAGGGCGGCCACGGCGCCCAGTTGGGAGGCCTCCTGGCCGGTGATCGGGGCAAATGTGCCGATCCGCCCCTGGCGCTGGAGGCTGAGCATGCGCTCGTCGAAGCGCCGTCCGAGCAGCATGGTGCGATGGAGCCTGAGCAGGTCGGCGGGTTCGATCCGGGGTTCCAGGTCGCCGTCCAGCGTTCCGTTTTCGTCCAGGATGGCAAGGTATTCGATCGGGTAGGGCAGGGGTATTGGCTTGCGCGGCATGGCGTTAACCCTCCTTTTCGGCGGGAGCGGGGTTGCGGCAGGGGCCTTTCAGGGGCGGCGATCTTATCGCCTGGGCATTCGAGCGTCGGAACTTCCCTACAATGGGGCCTTTTGGGGGGGGAGTCAAGCGGGGCGCCGTTGTGGTTGCCCGGATGGGCCCGCGGGGGGCGTACCCCGGGCAACCGGCGCGGGGGTCAGCGGTCGAAGACGTCCGCTGCTCCCATGGCTTCAAGGCTGAGCTGGCGCGACTGCCAGACGTTGTTTTCGTTGTTGAAGGTTTCAAGCTGGACATGGGTCAGATGCGTCACCATGCGGATATCTTCGGCCGCGGCCTCCTCCCGGCCCAGCCGGGTGTGGAGGCTGGCGCGGCTATAGTAGGCCGCGCCGTATTCCGGGTCGATCGCCAGCGCCCGGTCGAAGTCCTGCAGGGCCTGGTCGTGATGGCCGCCGGCTTCATGCGCCAGCCCCCGCAGGTGGTAGGCCTTGGCGTATTCGGGTGCCAGCTGGATAACGTGATCAAAATCCGCCAGTGCCGCGGCCCCCTGGCCGAGCTTGAGGTATGCCGCGCCGCGGCTGAGAAAGGCGAGGGTGAAAGCGGGGTCGTGACGGGTGGCGTGGGTCAGCGCATCGATGCTCTCGGCGATGTTGCCGGCCACGAACTCAGCCATTCCCTGCTCGAAAAAGGTTTTGCTCTGGTCGTTTGGGGTCATGGGTCTTCCTCCACATATTGTCTCCGGGGTCGGGACTGCGCCGACTTCCGAATCTCGTTAATATAGGTTGCGTTTTCAGGGCGGCGGTCGATGTGGCTGCCGCCGCTGAGCGTACCGGGAATTTTAAGTATCGTTGCGGCAGGTGTCAACGAGGCTTTTGGCCTGGGCGCTCCGGCCTTGAAAAAGCGGCTTGAGCGCCGCTCAAAAGGTCTTAAGCTGCCTAAGTTACTTCCGAGGGACACTGATTCCCCCGGCACCACACCCGCCTCCCGCTCGGCGCCACTGGCCGCGGCGCAGTCAAGAAACGCCGGCTGTCGTCCGAAAAAGACCTATCTTTCCGCAACTTGAGCTTTTGGATCCGCATGGCCGCCAAAACCCCTGCCGCCCGCACAACCCGTCCGGCGTTCGTGCGCCTGCGGCCCCTGTTGGGCGCCTTCGCCGTGCCCCTGACCCTGCTGGCCCTGGGCGCCGCGCTCGCCTGGCGTTGGCCCGATGTGAACCAGTGGTGCCAACCGCTGACCGCTTGCAGGGCGCTCTTGGCCCTGCTGCCGTTTCTGCCCTACGCCGTTTTCGGCGTGCTGTTGCTGGCGGGCGGCCGCTACCACAACGTCGGCCTGTTCCTCGGCGCGCTGGCCCTGTCCCTGGCCTATTTCGGATCTTCAGGCGGCGCGTTGCTGCTTGCCCCCGAGCCCTGGGGTGCCAGGCTGCCGGCGGTTCTCCAGACCCTGTTGCCGCTCAATCTGGCATTTCTGGCGGTGTTGACCCGCTGCCGGCTGTTTTCCCCCCGGGGATGGGCGGCATCCGGGGTGCTGCTGTTGCAGACGGCGGGTCTGGCGCTGGCCTTCTGGCCGGCGCTGGGCGGGCATGGTCTCGCCCGGGGGGTGCTGCAGGGCCCGGCGATGGCTGCAACCCAGGCCCTCGGTGCGCTCCGGGGCGGGTGTCTTCAGCTGGGTCTTGGGAACGGACCGTTCAGAGAACTCAGTCTGAGCCTGGCACTGGGATTTCTGGGGCTGCGGCTGGTGCGCACCGCCGACGGGCTGAGCGCCGGCTTCGGCTGCGCCTTGGTGGCCGCCTGGCTGGGAATCGGCGCCGACCAGCCGGCCACCGCCGTCTGGTTTTCGATTGCCGGCCTGATCCTGGGAGCAGCGCTGCTGGAAAGCACCTATTGCCTGGCCTACAACGACGAACTGACGGGGCTCCCCGGGCGCCGCAGCCTCAATGAAATTCTGATGAATCTCGGCCGGCAGTACGCCCTGGCAATGATCGATGTGGACCATTTCAAGCGTTTCAACGACCGTTTCGGGCATGACACCGGCGACGACGTGCTGCGCATGATCGCCGTCAGGCTTGGCCAGATCTCCGGCGGTGCCAGGGTCTTTCGTTACGGCGGCGAAGAGTTCGCCGCCGTGTTTCCAGGAAAAACGGCCCAAGGGGCCCGCGGTCATTTGGAAGTCTTTCGCCGGGCGCTGGCGAACACGGCCTTTGGGGTGCGACGCAAAAAGGGCGGCGCCAGGTGCCCCAGGGTCGTCAAGGTCACGGTGAGCATCGGGGTCAGCGCACCCGACGGCCGCACCCGGGACCCTGCGGCGGTTCTCAAGGCCGCCGATCAGGCCCTTTACCGGGCCAAAAAGGCGGGCCGCAACCGTGTCGTCGCCTGAGCCTACCGCCGCTTCCACGGGATAATGACCCTAGACCCATGGGAGTGCTCAATCCGGTCCATTCCCAGGGTGCCCGCCAAAGTTCCTTTCTGTAAAAACACCGCACGGCGGGGTAAAATGCTCTTTACAAGCCCGGGGGCCCTCTTTATCTTCTCCCTATTGGTTTAATTCTTAAAAACGGTCAGTCGCCCGTGCCCGGCGCGTTTGACGCAGCGCGCAGTGCCGTGCGCCGCAACCATGTAAAGGATGGTGTTGTATGTACGACTTTAACGCCGAGGAAATCTACCAGATGGCCGAACAACTGGAGCGCAGCGGGTCCGAATTCTATCGCAGCGCCGCCGACGCGACGGTGCTGCCCGAGGAAAGCGCCCTTCTGCTCAAGCTTGCCGCCATGGAGGACGAGCACGAGAAAACCTTCCAGACCATGCGCTCCGAGCTCGGCGATCTGGAGAGAAGCGCCACCGCCTTCGACCCCGAGGGCGAGGCTCTGCGCTACCTGCGGGCACTGGCCGATACACGGGTTTTCTTCGAGAAGAAGATCGACACCCGCTCGATGAAGGAAATTCTCAAGGCCGCCATCGAGGCCGAGAAGGAATCCATCGTATTTTACCTGGGGATGCGCGAGGCGGTGCCCACCAAGCTGGGCCAGAGCCGCCTGGACGACATCATCCGGGAAGAAATGGGGCATATTCGCCTGCTCAGCCGGGAGCTGGTGCGACGCAAGGACTGATCGGCCTCTGCAGCCGCTGGTTTGCCCACCTCATCCGGTCTTCGGGGGGCGCCGTCATTGGGCGTGCGGCCTTCCCCCGGGGCCATCGTCAACCGTCAGTGCCCATCAGCTTGCCGGTTCTGGCAAGATCCTCCAAAGCGCCCCGGTCCAGCAGCCGGATGGTGCGCCCCGCCACTTCGATCAGGCCTATTGCCGCCATTTTTGCCATCATGCGCGAAAGGGTTTCGGGAATCGTTCCCAGCAGGCTGGCCAACTGCCCCTTGGAGATGGTCAGTTCGACCGTGTCCGCGGCGGCCTGTTCGGCCGCCAGGTAGATCAGGTAGGAGGCCAGGCGGCCCGGCACCTCCTTGAGCGAAAGGTTTTCGATCTGGACGGTAAACTGGCGCAGCCGCAGGGACAGCACCGCCAGCATGTTGAGGGCCAGGGAGGGCGTGGCGCTGGTCAGGTCGATAAAAGCCCGTTTGGGAAAAAAAAGCAGCTGGCTTTTCTCGATCGCCTCGGCTGTGGCGGGGAAGGGTTTGCCGGAAAACACGGGCACCTCGCCAAACGGCTCGCCCGGGCCGAAGATGTGCAGAATCTGCTCTTTGCCTTCCGCGGAGACCTTGAAAATTTTTATCCGGCCGCTCATGACAACGTAAAAACCGTTTCCCGGCTGGCCTTCGAAGAAAACAATTTCCCCCTTGGCAAAACGGCGGGTGACGGCAATGGCGCGGATGGCCTGGAGCTGGTCGTCGGGCAGGCCGCCGAAAAGGGGTGTTCGGGCGAGGATCTCCACAATGTTTTTCATAGTTTAAAAAAAATCCTATTTCTTGACCTAAGTCAAGGTCTTGCCGGCCAAGGCGGTCTATAAAGAAACTCATCGAGCGCAACAACCGTCAACCGCTATCATTCCCCAAGGTTGACCTAACGCCAACAACGACAGGAGGCAAGCCATGTTTTGTTTTCAATGTGAACAGACGGCCAAGGGCGAAGGCTGCACCAAACTCGGGGTCTGCGGCAAGCAGCCCGATGTGGCGGCACTTCAGGATCTTCTGGTGTATGAAATCAAGGTGCTGGCGCGCTTTGCGGTGGAAGGCCGCAAGGTGGGGCTGGTGGATGACGCGGTCAACCGCTTCACCAGCGAAGCCCTTTTCTCGACCCTGACCAACGTGGACTTCGATCCCGAGCGGTTTGTGGAAATGCTCGACCGCTGCGTTCAGGTGCGCGAGGACCTCAAACGGCGCGTGGCCGCCGCCGGCGGCCGGACCGATTTCGGCTCCGAGCGCGTGACCTACACATCCAGCGCCGGCAAGAACGAACTGGTGGCCCTGGGCGAGAAAGTGGGCGTCAAGGCCGATCCGGACCTCAACCCCGACCTGCTCTCGCTGCGGGAGCTGCTGATTTACGGCCTGAAGGGTGTTGCCGCCTACGCCGACCACGCCCGGATCCTGGGCCAGGTGGACGACCGCGTGGACGCCTTCATCCACGAGGCCTTGGCGGCCACCCTGGACAAAAGCCTGAGCGCCGATGACTACGTCGGGCTGGTGATGAAGTGCGGCGAGATCAACCTGCGCACCATGGAGCTGCTGGATGCCGGCAACACCGGCGCATACGGCCATCCGGTCCCCACCCAGGTGCCCCTGGGCCAGAAGCAGGGCAAGGCGATCCTGGTCTCCGGCCACGATCTCAAGGACCTGGAGGAGATTCTCAAGCAAACCGCGGGCAAGGGCATCACTGTCTACACCCACGGTGAAATGCTGCCCTGCCACGGCTACCCGGAGCTCAAGAAACACCCTCACTTCTACGGGCACTACGGCACCGCCTGGCAGAACCAGGCGCGCGAGTTCGCGGCATTTCCGGGGGCGATTCTGATGACCACCAACTGCATCCAGAAACCCCAGGATGCCTACATGGACAATATCTTCACCACCGGCCTGGTGGGTTGGCCCGGCGTGACGCATGTCGCCAACAAGGACTTCACCCCGGTGATCGATAAGGCCCTGGCGCTGCCTGGCTTCGCCGCGGACGTTGCCGGCAAGAGCGTCATGGTCGGCTTCGGCCACAACGCGGTCCTGGGCGTGGCCCCGGCGGTGATCGAGGCGGTCAAGAACAAGCAGATCCGGCACTTTTTCCTGGTCGGCGGCTGCGACGGCGCCAAGCCCGGCCGAAGCTACTACACCGAGTTTGTCGAGAAGGTGCCCGCCGACTGCGTGGTCCTGACCCTGGCCTGCGGCAAGTTCCGCTTCTTCGACAAGGACCTGGGCGCCATCGGCGGCATTCCCCGCCTGCTGGACGTCGGGCAGTGCAACGACGCGTATTCGGCCATCAAGATCGCCTCGGCCCTGGCGGACGCCTTCGGCTGCGGGGTCAACGACTTGCCGTTGTCCATGATCCTCTCCTGGTACGAGCAGAAGGCCTGCGCCATCCTGCTGACGCTGCTGTACCTCGGGATCAAGGACATCCGATTGGGGCCCACGCTGCCGGCCTTCATCACGCCCAACATCCTCAACGTCCTGGTGGAGAAGTTCAACATCATGCCCATCACGACCCCCGATGAAGACCTCAAGGCGATCCTCGGATAGTCCCTTCACCTGCCAAACGGGAGCCCGGAATTCCGGGCTCCCGTCAACCCCAGACAACCGGAGGAAAAGGCCATGCGCTGCCCGGGACAGGACACCCAGTATTGGAACGCTAAAGCGATCTATGAAGCCAAGTGCCCCAAGTGCGATCGCCCGGTGGAGTTCTTCAAGGACGACACCACGCGCAAGTGCGGGCACTGCGGCCACCGCTTCGTCAACCCGCAGATGGACTTCGGCTGTGCCGCCTACTGCCCCTTCGCCGAACAGTGCCTGGGGACCCTGCCGCCGGAGCTGGTGGCCCAGAAGGACAACCTCTTCAAGGACCGGGTGGCGATCGAGGTCAAGCGCCACCTCAAAACCGACTTCAAGCGCATCGGCCAGGCCTCACGGCTGGCGCGCTACGTGGTGCGCATCCAGAAGTGCGAACAGGGCAACCCGGCGACCGCCCTGATCGCGGCCTACCTGCTGCCCATCGTGGCCCAGGCCGCGGCGGGCGCCGCTGACCAGGCCTCCGCTGAGGACTGGCGACGGACGGCAGCCGCCATCGCCGGGCAATTTCTTTCCAAGCTCGGCGCCGGTGAAAATCTGATCGGCGGCGTTGCCGACGTGCTGGCCGCCCTGGCTGCGGCCACCCCCCAGGCGCCGGTGGAGGTCAGGGTTCTGCATGACGCGGAGGCGATCGTGCGCTTGGAAGACCAACAGAAAACAGCGCCCCTGTCGGCGGAAGAGCTTCAGCAGCAGCTCAACGGGGCCTTTTTGACCGACGGCGGCCGCGAGGCCGCGGCGGCCGTGCTGCTGAAGCCATGAGAGGATGAGACATGAAGGTTTACCGCAAGATCATCGAAATCGACGAAGAACGCTGTGACGGCTGCGGGCAGTGCGTCCTGGCCTGCGCGGAAGGTGCCATCCAAATCGTGGACGGCAAGGCCAAGGTTGTCTCCGACAACCTCTGCGACGGCCTGGGGGCCTGCATCGGCGACTGCCCCCAGGATGCCTTGAAGATCATCGAACGTGAAGCCGAGGAGTTCGACGAGGAGGCAGTGGTGGCCCGGCTTGAACAAGAGGCGCCAGCCCCCAGGGGGTGTCCCTCGGCCGGTGTGCAGATCCTGGCCGGACCCTCCCCCTGCGCCGAGGCCAACCGGCCGGTGGGATTTGAAACGCATCCGGCCGCCGCCTCCGGGCTGGGCCACTGGCCGGTCCAGATTCAGCTGGTGCCGCCCACGGCGCCGTTTCTGAAAGGCGCCGACCTGCTGGTCATGGCCGACTGCGTGCCGGTGGCCTTTCCCAGCGTTCACCGCGATTTCCTGCAGGGACGGGCCGTGACCCTGGGGTGTCCCAAATTAGACGACCGCGATGCCTACGTCGAGAAGTTCAGCGCCATTTTCCGGCAGGCCGGGATCAAATCCATCACCACGGTGGTCATGGAGGTCCCCTGTTGTGCGGGGCTGCCCGATATCGTCAAAAAGGCCCAGGCCGCGGCCGGCACCCAAATCCCCATGGAAACCGTGGTGATCAGCACCCGCGGCGCCATCCTCAAGCGGATCGGCGGCTGACCCCGTGGTCGCCCCAGGGCATGCGGTCTCCCGACCGCCGCCCAGGGCTTACGCTGGGGGGCGGCGGAATTGACATGCCGGTCGGCGCTGGCTATAAGGGCCCCAAGCCGTCGGCATCTCCGGCGGCAAACCCCTTCGGTCGCCGTCACAGCGGCGGCCGGCCTCGCGAGGAGCCATCCACCATGCGCATCTTTGTTTCCGGATCGCTGGCCTACGACCGCATCATGGATTTCCCCGGTCGCTTTTCCGACCACATCCTTCCCGACAAAATCCACATTCTCAACGTTTGCTTCACGGTCAACGGCCTGGCCGAAAGATTCGGCGGCACCGCCGGCAACATCGCATACAACCTGAGTCTCTTGGGGGAAAAACCGGAGATTCTGGCCGCGGCCGGCAAGGATTTCGAGCGCTACGCGCAGTGGCTGACGCATCTGGGTCTGCCCCAGGGCGGGATCTGCGTGATCCCCGAGGAGTTCACCGCCGGGGCCTACATCACCACCGACAAGGCCGACAACCAGATCACCGGATTCAACCCCGGTGCCATGCGTCATCCCTCCCGCTACACCTTTGACGGTATCCGCGGCGATGAGGCCATCGCCATCATCTCCCCCGGCAACATCGAGGACATGCTCTCCTACAGCCGCGCCTTCAAGCAGCGGGGAGTGCCCTATATTTTCGATCCCGGGCAGACCATCACGGCCCTCACCGGCCCGCAGCTGACGGAGATGATGACCGGGGCGGCGCTGCTGATCTCAAACGACTACGAGCTGGAGATGATCATGAAACCCACCGGTTTCGACCGCAGCGCCATTCTGCGGCGGGCCGGGGGCCTGATCACGACCCTCGGTGAAAAGGGCGCGCTGCTGAAGACGGCGGCGGGTGAGACTCGAATTCCGGCCGTGCCTGTCGACCGGGTAGCCGACCCCACCGGCGCGGGGGACGCCTTTCGGGCCGGCCTTTTGAAAGGCTTGGTGACCGGCCGGCCGCTGACCGCGGCGGCCCGCATGGGGGCGGTGTGCGCCAGTTTTGCGGTGGAATGGCTGGGCACCCAGGAGCACGCCTTCACCCTGGAGCGCTTCTGGGATCGTTTCCAGGCCAGTTTCGGCGACGGCGGCGACAGCGCGGCGCTCCGGGCATGAGCCCGGCCGGCGGCCGACCGTTGCAGGGCTTTTTTCAGCTCAGCAAATCCGCCGGCAGTTCACAGGTTTGATCTATGGCCTTCCTGGACTCGACGTAATGGGCGGCCGCCAGGGCGGCGGTGCAGCCGTCGGCGGCCGCCACCACGATTTGGCGGGCGTATTTGGCGCGCAGATCGCCGATCACGTAAATCCCGGGGGTGTTGGTGGCGCACTTGTCGTCGGTTTCGACGTAGCCGTCGATATTCATCCGGGTGCCCTGGGGCACCAGGCGGTTGTTGGGGTTGAACCCGATGAAGATGAAAACCCCGTCGGTGGCAAATTCCCGCTCGGCACCCGTTTGGGTGTCCTTCAGCCCGACCGCGCAAACGCCTTCCGCGTTGGCCCTGATCTCCGTCAAAACCGTGTTCCAGAGGACCTCGATTTTGCACTCGGCCTCGATCCGCTGCTGCAGCAGCATGCCGGCCCGCAAGGCGTCGCGACGATGGGCGATGTAGACCTGTTTGGCCAACTTGGCCAGGTAGAGGGATTCCTCGGCGGCGCTGTCGCCGCCGCCCACCACCACCACCGTTTTGTTGCGGAAGAAAAAGCCGTCGCAGACCGCACAGTAGGACACGCCCTTGCCGTAGTAAGCGTCCTCTCCGGCAACCCCCAGCTTGCGGGGGCTGCCGCCAGTGCCGATGATAACAGCGTGGGCGGTCAGACGTCGCCCGTCCGCCAGGCTGACGGTGTGGACGTCGAGCCCCGGGTTGACCGCGGTGACCTCCTGGGAGAGGATCTCCAGCCCGTAGGCTTTGGCGTGCTGGAGAAATTTCTGGGACAATTCCGCGCCGCTGATATGCTCGAAACCGGGGTAGTTCTCGACCTCATCGGACATGATCACCTGGCCGCCGGGCGCGGCGCTTTCGATCAAAACGGTTTTGAGGGCCGCGCGCATGGCATAAATGCCGGCGGAAAGGCCGCCGGGTCCGCCCCCGACAATGATCAGGTCATATAGTTCATTTTCAGGCATTTGGGGCCTCCTTGCACAGATTTGACTTGCGTGGGTGAGCTTGCGGCCGCGGGCGGCCTCAAGCGCTGGCGTCTTTTCCATACCGTTTGTCGTTGCTATTAATCAAGGGATTATTGCCGACGCCTGTCGTATGCCCGCGGTTTTTGGGCGGTCCAAAAACCCCTTGAACTTGCCCGGTGTCCGCTCAATCGGGTCGAACCCAACGGGCACC
>JBAPYE010000104.1:0-3702 GCA_049284575.1 Desulfobacterales bacterium | reverse complement strand
GTCCTGTGAAGCGGTAATAAGATAAGTTGAAATTTAGGATGGCGGCGTAGAAAGTCCAAGTTCAAGGCGCGCAAATCTCAGCGGCGTGAGGCGTACTCCTGTACGCCGCAGCGACTTCGAGATGCAGCGCAACGCCGAAATTGGACTTTCTACGCCGCCATCAGCCTTGGGCTAGGGCGGCCCGGATCAACGGCTTGAGTTCCTCGTAGTCGCGGGTGACGGGGAACTGCGGGAACTCACGGACGACGTTTTCAGGCGGCCGGAAGAGGATGCCCGTGTCCGCCTCCTTGAGCAGGTTGATGTCGTTGTAGGAGTCGCCCATGCCGATGATCTTGAAGTTGAGCTGCCGCAGCGATTGCGCGGCCCGGCGCTTGCTGTCAGGCTGGCGCAGGCGGTAGCCGGTGATGGCGCCGTCGGGCGCGACTTCCAGGCTGTGGCAGAAAAGGGTCGGCCAGCCGAGCTTTTGCATCAGCGGCCCGGCAAACTGCGTAAACGTGTCCGAGACCACGATGATCGGGGTCTGGGGCCGCAGCCAGTCGAGAAATTCCAGGGCGCCTTCCAGGGGATCCATGGTGGCGATGACCGCCGTGATGTCCTGGAGCTTGAGCCCGTGGGCCGCCAGAATCGAGAGGCGCTTGCGCATCAGGACGTCGTAGTCGGAAATGTCCCGGGTGGTCAGCTTGAGGTCTTCGATGCCGGTTTTAAGGGCCACGTTGATCCAGATTTCGGGGACGAAAACCCCTTCCAGGTCGGAACAGACGATGTGCATGGCGGGTTTGGCCTCTGTTTCGGTTGGGGGGCCGTCACATGGGCCCGCGGTTGACAGATCAGCTGTCCGGCGCGACCCTTAGTCCGGGTCGTTCTCGTCCTCGATGCGGATCACGACGGGGCGGTCGCTGACCACATCCAGAAAGGCGATTTCGGCCAGCGCCTGCTTGACGTCGGCCTCGCGGGCCAGGTGTGTCAGCATGACGATGGGCACCGCCCCGTTGGTTTTGCGCCCCTTCTGGTGGACCGATTTGAGGCTGATCTCGTGGTTGCCCAGGATGCCCGAGATCTTGGAGAGCACGCCGGGCCGGTCCAGGGCGGCGAACCGGAAATAATAATGGGTGGTCAGCTCTTCGATGGGCAGCAGCGGCACCTGCCGGATCTGGTCGCGCTGGTAGGAGAGCGCCGGCACCCGCCCGGTGGCGCCGTTGACCAGGTTGCGGGCGATGTCGACCACGTCGCTTAAGACCGCGCTGGCGGTGGGCAGCATTCCCGCCCCGCGGCCGGAGAGCAGGATGTCCCCGACGGCGTCCGCGGAAACCGTGATGGCATTGAGGCTGCCGTTCACGCTGGAGAGGATGTTGTCTTCGGGGATCATGGTGGGGTGCACGCGGGCCTCCACCGCGTTGCCGCGGTCCTTGCCGATGGCCAGCAGCTTGACGCGGTAGCCGAAGTCGGCGGCGAAGCCGATGTCCTGGGGCGTGATCCCGGAGATGCCCTCGATATAGATGTCCCCGTAGTTGATTTGGATGCCGTAGGCCAGCGCCGTCAACAGGGCTAGCTTGTGGGCGGTGTCGAAGCCCCCCACGTCCAGGGTGGGGTCCGCCTCGGCAAACCCGTTTTTCTGAGCCTCGGCCAGGGCCTCCCGGAAGGGGGAACCGTCTTCGGTGATCTTGGTCAAAATGTAGTTGCAGGTGCCGTTTAAAATGCCGGTCATGGCGTGGATGCGGTCGGCGACCAGCGATTCGCGCAGGGTCTTGATGATCGGCATGCAGCCGCCGACGCTGGCCTCGAAGGCCAGGTCGACCCCGCCGGCCGCGGCCGCGGCAAACAGCGCGTTGCCGTGGATGGCCAGCAGCGCCTTGTTGGCCGTGACGACCTGCTTGCCGTTTTGGATGGCTTTCAGGATCAACTCGCGGGCGATGCCCTCGCCGCCGATCATCTCGACGATGATGTCGATTTCCGGGTCGTCCACCACCGGGCGGGCATCCGGCACCATCACCCCCGGCGCGAGATCCAGGCCCCGCTCGCGCCGGGTATCGATGTCGGCAATGGTTTTAAGCCTCAGCTCCGCCCCCACCCGGGAGCGCAGCAGGGCCTGGTTTTCGATCAGCAGCTTGGCGACCCCCGTGCCCACCGTGCCGCAGCCGAGCAGTCCGACATTGATAAGCTTCATCCCCGTTGCCTCCTGAGCCGCAAGCCCTACATGATCTTTTTAATGCCGCGGGCCGCCTGGTTGATGCGCATCTTGTTTTCGATCAGCGCAAAACGAACGTACTCATCGCCGTATTCTCCGAACCCGAGCCCCGGTGAGACGGCCACCTTGGCCTCGCGGATCAGAAACTTGGCAAATTCCACCGACCCCATGTGCAGGTGCGGCTGGGGAATTTTGGCCCACACGAACATCGTGCCTTTGGGGCTGGGGATCTCCCAGCCAACGCGGCTAAGCGCGTTGATCAGGGCGTCGCGTCGCTCGCGGTAGGTGTCGCGGATCTCGGCGACGCAGCTCTGGTCGCCTTCCAGGGCAATGATCGAGGCGATCTGGATCGGCTGGAAAACGCCGTAGTCGAGGTAGCTCTTGATGCGCCGCAGGGCGGCGATGATCTCGGGGTTGCCGACGCAGAAGCCCACGCGCCAGCCGGGCATGCTGTAGCTCTTGGAAAGCGAGAAAAACTCCACCCCGACATCCCGGGCGCCCTTGGCCTGCAGAAAGCTCGGGGCCTTGTAACCGTCAAATGTCAGATCGGCGTAGGCGAAATCGTGAATCACCATGATGTCGTGCTCTTGGGCGAAGGCCACGATTTTCTCGAAGAACGCCAGGTCCACCACCTCGGTGGTGGGGTTGTGGGGGTAGGAGATGGTCAGCAGTTTGGGGCGCGGCCAGGTCTGCTTGGTGGCGTTGAGCAGGTTTTCGAAGAAGTCCTCCCCCGGCCCCACCGGCACCCCGCGCACGTCCCCGCCGGCGATGATCGCCGAGTAGGGGTGGATGGGGTAGGTCGGGTTGGGGGTGAAGACCACGTCGCCCGGTCGGATGGTGACCAGCACCAGGTGGGAAAGCCCCTCCTTGACGCCGATGGTGACGATGGCTTCGTTCTGGGGGTCGATCTCCACATCGAAGCGGTCCTTGTACCACTTGGCGATGGCCACCCGCAGCCGGTTGATGCCCATGGAGGCCGAATAGCGGTGGTTGTGGGGCTTTTGGGCGGCCTCGACCAGCTTCGCCACGATGTGCTCGGGGGTGCCGATATCGGGGTTGCCCATGCCCAGGTCGATGATATCCTCCCCGCGGTGCCGGGCATCCATCTTGATCTGGTTGACCGTGGCGAAAACGTAGGGGGGCAGGCGGTCAAGTCGTGAGAACTTGGTCATTTTTCCAAACCTCGTTAACGATGATGCCGCGCCATCGGCGGCGTGCCTATGTCGCTTTTTTGCCGGGCGCTGGCGGTTGACTTCCAGCGTCCCGTCGGAAAGAAGTTCTAATTACCCCAAGAGGCCCTTAATGTCAAAAAATTTGTTTTGACTTTTAAAAGGAAAGGATTTATTTTCAACGGTCTATGATGATTTATGAAATCTTTTGCCCACCGGGTTGCCGCTGCCTTTTCCGTCACCCAGCGTTACATTCTTGCCGCCGCAACGCCCAGGGGTGCCCGATTGCCGGGGATTCCACTCAGCCCACAGAAACGTTTAATTTCAGCTTCAAGCGGGAGATATAGA
>JBAPYE010000103.1:0-5547 GCA_049284575.1 Desulfobacterales bacterium | reverse complement strand
CGCCAAAGCCCCGCGAAATAACGGCGCCGGCCTCAAGCAAACGGCCGGTGATGCCCGGCGCAGCCTCACCGCAGCGGACGGGAAGATCGCATCCTTGGAGGGGTTGACCATCAATCCGGATCTGGGTGCGGACGATTCCGGGGCCAAAAGCGGCGCGCTCAGAGACCGCCTGGCCCGACGGGCGGAACTGATCGCGGGGCTTGAAGGCGACCTGGCGGCCGCCGAAAATGCGGTGGCCGCGATCGCCGAGGCGGGCGTATTGCCCGATAAGCTCGCGGGTCAGCGCGACGGCATCCTCCGGGAAGCCAAAACCGCCGAGGCCCGCCAGCAGGCCGAAGCTCTGCACGCCGACGCCGTCGCCGCCTTGAACCGCGGCGACGTCGAAGGCGCCCGGCAGGGATCCCAGCGGCTTCAGCAGCTCTACGCCCAGCTGGTGCAGGAATACGAGCTGAGGATCGTGTCCGGCCCGGGCCAGCCCAGCGGCGTGTGGCGCATTCCCGAGGACAACCCGGGGGCCCGCAACTACTACCTGATCGTAGAGGCCGTGACGCCCCGGGGCGAGACCCTGACCGTGCCCGTGACCAGCGAAGAGGACGGGCAAACCCGGAACGTCACCCAATGGGGGATGCGGGTGAGTGCCGATGTCTTCGAGGCGGTCCGCCGGGACAAGCAGGAGGACGGCATCGTCGGGAACCGGCGCTTCGGGGCCAAGCAGCGCGGCGATCTGCTGCCGTCATACCTGATGCAGACCACGGGCGGCGCCATCACCGAGTGGTAGGAGACCTTCATCATGATATCGGGCAGGGACACGTTGCGGGAAATAGACCAGCATATTCATCGGGCCAATGCGGAAATCGAAAGCGCTGCAGGCCGCCTCGAGGGGCTGACCCGCGAGTTGAACGCGATCCGCGTTGAAACCGCCGAGAACTTCCGACAACTGGCCCGCTTCCGCCTGGACGACCTCAAGGCCGACCGCCTGATCGGCCACCTGGACGAGGTGGACCGGACCGCTCTCGGCCTGCTGGAAAAGCACCGGGAGGTTGAGGCCTCGATAGGTGATCGGATCGAAGCCGGCCAGGAACGCCAGAGGGCCTTGGAGAAGCAGCGGCAAACGCTCCAGGAAGAGCGGGACGCGGCGGGCGAGGCCCTGGAGGAGCGTCTGAGGGCGGTCCGGGCCCGAATTGGGGAAACCGAGGCCTATCGACAGCAAAAGGCAAAGGCGGAGCATGCCGCCGATGTGGCCCGAAAAGCCGATCAAAAGGCATCCCAGGCGGAAAACGACAGGGCCGAAAAGGGCCGCCCCTACGAGGAGGACAGTCTTTTCAAGTACCTGTGGGACCGCCGCTACCTCACGCCGGACTACCGGGCCAACCCCATCTCCCGGCTGCTCGACGGCTGGGTGGCGGGCCTGCTCGATTTTCGAAAAAACCGGGTCAACTACCACATGCTGCTGGAGATCCCCGTCCGCCTGAGGGCGCACGCCGCGCGGGCCGCCCAGACGGTCGACCTGGAAATTCAGGCCCTCGAAACCTTGGAACGGCAGGCGGCCGAAGCCGACGGCGTGCCCGGGCTCCAGAAACGGCTGGACCAGGCGGAAGAAAAGATCCACGTCCTCGACGACCAGATCGAACAGGAAGAGGAGGTGCACCGGCGGCTGCTCGCGGAGCGTGAAAAACTCGACGCCGGCGAGGACGGCCACTCCAAGCAGGCCTTCGAGCTGATCCTGGCGGAGCTCCAGCGCGAGGATCTCTTCGAGCTTTACGGGCAGGCCAGGTCAACGCCCCGGCCGGAAGACGACGCCATCGTGACCCGCATCGGCCAAGCCCGGGAGCGGGCCCGGGAGATCGAGGCCGAGGTCCGCTCGACCGGGGAAGCCGTCGCTGAACGGCGAAAATCCCTGGTGGAACTCGAAGCGCTTCGCCGGCGGTTTCGGCGCAGCAGTTACGACGCCTACGATTCGGGGTTTTCCCCCGATCTTGCCCTCTCCGTTCTGTTGGGGAAGGTCCTGGGCGGCCTGATGGGCTCCGACCGGGCCTGGCAGGAGATCGGCCGCAACCAGCGCCGCCGGGGCAGCGATTTCGGCGGTTTCGGCGGCCCCGCCAGGAGCGGCCGGGGCGGCTTCTCCCGCGGCGGCGGGAGGATCGGTGGGCGGCCGGGCGGCTTCGGGGGCGGCGGTTTCCGCACCGGTGGTCGTTTCTAAGCAAAAGCCGCCAATTTTAAGAGATTATCGGCTCGGCAAGGGAAAGGCTTTCAACACCACGAACCATCATCACCCATAGCCACAAGGAGGCTATCATGTTAAATTTCAAAGATATTCTCGGCAGCATGATTCAGCAAGGGGGGATGTCCTCTTCCACCAACCAGCGGCTCAAGAACGCCATGGACGCGGGTGGGCCTGCCGCCGGCGGCGGCCTGGCCGACCTTATGGGCGGCAGCGGGGGAATCGGAGGGGCCCTCACTGGGCTTCTCGGCGGCAAAGGCGGCATCGGCGGCATGCTCACCGAGGTTTTCGGTGAAGCCGGGCGCTCCGTGGGGGACAAGCGCAACCTGGCCATCGGCGGCCTCGGGGCCCTGGCCGGGTCGCTCTTCGGCGGGGGCGGAAAGGCAGTCAAGGGCGCGGTCGGCGGCGGCGCCCTGGCCGTTCTGGGCTCCATGGCCTACTCGGCCCTGAAAAAAGCCCAGCAGCAGCCCCAGGAACTACCCCTGGCGGTCCGGGAACCCCAGAGCCCGCAGGAGAACCAACAGCTCGAGGAAGAGGCCCGACTGGTCCTCAAGGCCATGATCACCGCGGCCAAGGCCGACGGGCAGATCGACCAGACCGAGATCCAGCGGATCCTTGGAAAGCTCGAAGAGAGCGGCATCGGTGCCGAGGCACGGGATTTCGTGCTGGCGGAGATGGGCAAGCCCCTGGACATCGGGTCGCTCACGGCCGCCGCCAAGGGCAATCCCCAACTTGGTGCCGAGCTCTACGCCGCTTCCATTCTGGCGATCGACGTGGACACCCCGGCCGAGCGGCAATACCTGCAGAACCTGGCACAAGGTCTGGGCCTGGGCAGCGATGTGACGGCCCATCTTGAACAAGCTCTGGGCGTCCGCTGACCGGGACGCTCCGAACCGCACGCCGTCGGGCGGAAACCACCAGGCGGACCGTTAATTTTACACTCTCCAACGAAAGGATATGAAAATGGGACTGTTTGATTTCGTGAAGGACATCGGCAACAAGATCTTTGGCAGCGAAGACGAGGCGCCGGAGAAAATCAAGGCGCACATCGAAAGTGAAAATCCGGGGATTTCCAACCTGGAGATCACCGTGGAAAATGGCGGGGCGGTCCTGAGCGGCCAGGCCGAGAGCGCCGAAGCCATGGAAAAGGCCGTGCTCATGGCCGGCAACATCAAGGGGATCGGAGAGGTCCGCGCCGACAATCTGACCGCGCCGCCCCCGGTCGAACCGGTGGCGTACTACATCATCCAAAAGGGCGACACCCTCTCGGCCATCGCCAAGAAGCACTACGGCAGCGCCAACGACTACCCGAAGATCTTCGCGGCCAACCGAGAGGTCATCAAGGACGCCAATCTGATCTTTCCGGGCCAGAAGATCCGCATCCCGAAAAGCTGAAGCGATGCCCAGCAGGCGCCTGCCGACAGCGGCGCCTGCTTTTTCCGCTGAACGCTCACCAGCCCAACCCCCGCGACGGCCACCAGCGCACGCCCGCGCGGTGAGGAAAAGCCCGTCATGAACCCGACCACCCGCTGCGGCGAGAGTCAGTCCTGCAGCGAGGCGGTAAGGAATGTCGGGGAAGGGTTGTTCTGTGCTTGACGCACACGCGCGCAACCCATAAGGTTTGATCTAACCTTATATAACTCAACCCTCTACCGCCAATCCCCCGGTGGCATGTCGTTTTTCGAAGATCACAGCCGGTTTTAGATCCCCTGATGCCACCGGCGTTTTATGTCCCGTTGTCCCGGGCCGAGCATCGCTGCAGCCGGCGAAAAAGGCCCTGTGGCTGTCTGAGCCCGCAGGGCCCCGGGATGAGGGCGGTTTCTTTTGGTTCGTTTTCTGTCGCTCGTTGCAGCCAGCAATGAAAGAATCGGACCTCTTACAAAGGCGGCGGGCGAGCGGCGATTCAATGTTGCGGCCAGTCGTGCCCGTGACATGATGATTCTTTTCCATTCCGTCACCTGTGACGATCTGAGCGCCTCATGTCTTCGGCGACATTTGCTTGACTTCTTCGAGAACAATAGGCCTCAACAAATTGGTGGAATCGAGCGGGATGAGCTGGAGCGACGGGCTTTTCAGGATAATCGACGCGTCCTGAATCCTCCCGCGCCCTTCGAAAGCTGGTTCGAGGTTGACGTCGCCTTGGAACTTATTCGCAGAGATTTCACCGTGCTTTCCCAGCACGAAGTTGCGGGAAAGCGAATTGATCTCGTGGTTGAGGGCGGACAGGCGCGGCTGGCGGTTGAGTGCGATGGAGACAATTGGCACGGCGCTGACCGTTACGAGGCCGACATGCAACACCAACGGCGACTTGAACATTGCGGATGGGAGTTTTTCCGTGTGAGAGAGTCGGCCTTATACGTAGACAAGAATGCGGCGCTTAAACAATTGTGGTTCATGCTTGAAGAGAGCGGTATTCTACCCGGATCAAGCTTTAAAGGCCATCATGCTGAGCAACTAAGGCCTCCAGGCATCACCACCCAAATCAGGGGTGAAGCAGCACCTTCAACCCCCTGGCCCGGCGGCCTGACGCAGCGTCTCCGCCCCCTGCTGCAGCGGAAAGCGGGCGTCGATCAGCGGCAGGGGGTCCACCAGTCCTTGCTCTAACTTGAAGTTCCTTTTTAATTGAGACATGAATATCCTTTAATTTAGAATTTTCGAGCTTGTCCAGGAAAATTCTCACACAGATTCTCACACAGCAACGAAAAAGGGTTAGCCCCAAAAAGGCTAACCCATTGATTTTATAGGTGCCCCCGGCAGGAATCGGACCTGCGGCACATGGATTAGGAATCCATTGCTCTATCCACTGAGCTACGGGGGCTAAATTTTGCGGGAGGCGTGTAACGCCTGAATTCTACTTGGATAGGAACCCGACCGCCGGAGCGCCGCTGCACCTTCGATGAAAATCGGAGGCGGCGGTTTGCGGCGTTGATCGATCGACGATGGACGAGCAACGGCAGGCCGCCTTGCGCCTGGGAATACTGCATTTTCACCCTCGCCCACTGCTCGGGTTTTTACTCCATGCCCACCCCACCGTCAACCCCAAACCATTCATTGGAAATCTGGAGGCATTTTGAACCACTCCAAGGAACTCGACAGGGCCCCTGCCGGGGTTTGACATCCCGCCGGGGTTTGCCTATAGTCCGCTGAAATTTGATCGATCGGCCGCCTGTTTAACCGTTTCTTTTGACGAAGGAGACCAGCGCCGCAGCGGCCCCAAATCCCAGCGGCTTCGCGACCCATTCTGGGCCATCACCCAGTGCCTGATCCTGAGGGCCTCGGCAAGAAATAATTGCACATCTTGCTTGTCTTTTGGCCCGTCACCGGCG
>JBAPYE010000102.1:0-6245 GCA_049284575.1 Desulfobacterales bacterium | reverse complement strand
ATTGGTGACCGCATGCGCCAGGATCGGCCCCCGCAGGTTTTTCTGAACCACCACCAGGCCAGTGTAGACGATCCCGGCAAACAGGCCCGGCACCACCCGGTGGTGCTCCAGGGCGAAGAGGACCACCACCACACCGAATGAAAACCAGCTGAAGCTGCCCAGGGCCACCGACCGGAAGTCCGGGTTGACGGCGTAGCGCAGGATAAAGGAGCGCCAGAAGAGCTCTTCCATGACCGGCACCACCACGGCGGCGCCCGCCAGGCGGACGGCGATCAGGCCGACCACGGCGGCCGGCGGCCAGCCGAAGCCGTAAGGGTCGAAGCCGGCCGGCTGCCCCAGCTGGGGCAGGAACTTTTCCGGCAGGACCCAGGCGGCCAGGACCAGGAGTCCGGCGGTGACGGCGACGGCGCAGCCTTTAGCCCCTATCGGGGCGGCGATGTCCGGCCGGTAAGCCTCGCGCCAGTGCCACAGGAGGGCCCCGACGACGAGTGTTTTGGCGACGTAAAGCAGGGGGCGGCCATCGGGCCAGACCGGTGCCAGGGCGGTAAAGAGCATGAAGACGGCAAAGGGGGCGACGTAGGGGACCCAGGGCTTCTGCGGCATGGCGGCGCTCCGTTGGGGTGGCGGCGCCGGCACCCGCGGCGCCCTCGGGTCAGACGCTGATGCCGTGTTTTTTCATCAGGTCGTGGACCGTCGGCCGGCTGGTTTCCATCAGCTTGGCCGCCTGGCTGATGTTGTTGCCCGAGAGCAGCAGGGCCTGGCGCAGGCAGCGGCGCTCGGCGCGCTCGCGGGCCGCCTGCAGGGTGTAAAAGGGCTCCCCGGCCGCCTCCGGCCGCACCTCTTCCAGACCCAGGTCGGCGGCGCCGATCCACCCGCCGGAGATCGTCACCAGCGCCCGTCGGATGCGGTTTTGCAGCTCGCGCACGTTGCCGGGCCAGGGGTGGGCGCCGAGGGCGGCGAGAGCATCCGAGGTGAAGGCCACCCGGCCTTTTTTCTGGGCCTGGGCCTCGCTGCGCAGGAAGTGCTGGGCCAAGAGCAGGATGTCTTCGGCCCGCTCGCGCAGGCCGGGCAGCTGCAGCGGCACCACGTTCAGCCGGAAATAGAGGTCCTCGCGGAACGCGCCACGGGCCACCGCCGCTTTCAGGTCGACGTTGGTGGCCGCCACCACCCGGACATCCAGGGTCAGCGGCCGGGTTCCGCCGATGCGCTCGATGGTGCCCTCCTGCAGGCAGCGCAGCAGCTTGACCTGCATCGCCAGGGGCAGCTCGCCGATTTCGTCCAGAAAGACCGTGCCGCCGTCGGCCTGTTCGAACTTGCCGAGCTTGCGGCCGACCGCCCCGGTAAAGGCCCCCTTTTCGTGGCCGAAGAGTTCGCTCTCCAGCAGGTTCTCGGGGATCGCGGCGCAGTTGACGATCACCAGCGGTTTTGCGGCACGCGGGCTGAGCGCGTGCAGCGCGTGCGCGACCATCTCCTTGCCGGTGCCGGAATCGCCGGTGACCAGCACCGGGTAGTCGCTGGCGCTCACCTTGCGAATCAGCCCAAACAGGGTCTGCATCACCGGGGAAACGCCCAGCAGGCCGCAGAGCGCGCCGCAGTGGTCGGTCTGCTGGCGCAGTTCACGGTTGGCCGTCTCCAGCCCCTGCAGCCGGAAGGTGCGGCTCAGGATGATCTCCAGGATCTTGAGGTCGATGGGCTTTTCGCAGAAGTCCACCGCCCCTAAAGCCACGGCCTTGAGCGCGGTCTCCTGCTCGCTGTTGCCGGTGATGACCACGACCCGGGTGTGCGGTGCCAGGGCGGGGAGCGCTTCCAGCAGTTTGAGTCCCTCCCTGGGGCTGTCGGGGTGCGGGGGCAGGCCGAGATCGAGCGTCGCCACCGCAAAGGCCCCCGCGCCCAGGAGCTTGCGGGCGGTGTGGGCCTCGCCGGCGACGGCGATATCGTAGGTCTCGCCCAGGGCCCACTTGAGCTGCTTGGCCACCGAGGCCTCGTCTTCGATGATCAAGAGCCGGTCTTTTTTCACGCCATTTCCCACAGCATCCTCATCTGCCTCGCCGGGATCGCTAAAAACTCTGTGCGCTCGGTTGTATTCAAAATATCGACCGCCTGTCAACGCTTCTCAACCCAACGCTCGGATCGGCCGTGGCCTGCAACGGGCGCCGGCCGGCGACCGGGTTTGGGGCCCCCCCGGATTTCCCCCCAAAAAAACGCTTGACAATTAAAATGGTGTTTTTTAGAATCCCAAAACTGACTGAGTACTCAGTTGGGAATCCAATTGTTTGGGGCGCAGCATGACCAAGAAAGATGCCATTTTGGAGGCGGCCAACCTTCTCTTTGCCCGCAAGGGGTTCAAGGACACCTCCATGGCGGAGGTCTCCAAGCTCACCGGGGCCGCCGAAGGCACCATTTTCTACCATTTCAAGACCAAGGAGGGGATTTTCCTCTCCATTCTGGAGAAGGTCAAAGAAGAGATCACCGCCGAGTTCAGCGCCTACCGAAAGGCGCGTGAATTCCGCAACGGGCTGGAGATGATGGCGGGCGCCATCGCCTTTTACCTCCACCAGGTGGGCCAGATGGAGGACCGCTTTCTGATTCTCTACCGCCACTACCCGTATGAACTGGCCCGCACCAACCCCCGCTGCCGGGAAAACCTGACCGCCATCTACGAGTGCCTGCTGGACATATTCGAGGAGGCGATTCTCACCGGCCAGAAGGACGGCTCCATCCGCCCGGGGGCCTCGCGCAAAACCGCGATGCTCATTTTCGCCATGCTGGACGGTCTGGTGCGGCTGAACATATACAACCTCTACGATGCCGGGGCTCTCTACAACGACCTGCAGGCGGCCTGCCATCGGATTTTAAAGAACCCTTAAACCAAAAGGAGCCGGATCGGGTGATGCTGCTAAAACTGTTTCCCTTCATCGCATGGTTCAAGACCTACGGGACCGACGACCTGCGGCGTGATGCCATCTCGGGGCTGACGGTCGCGCTGGTCCTGATCCCCCAGTCCATGGCCTACGCCCAACTGGCCGGGCTGCCGCCCTACTTCGGGCTTTACGCCTCGTTCCTGCCGCCGATGGTGGCGGCCCTTTTCGGCTCCAGCCGGCAGCTGGCCACCGGGCCGGTGGCGGTGGTCTCGCTGATGACCGCCGCCTCGCTGGAGCCGCTGGCCACCGCCGGCAGCAGCGGCTACATCGCCTATGCCATCCTGCTGGCCCTGATGGTCGGCGTTTTCCAGCTGGCGCTGGGCGTGCTGCGCCTGGGGCTGGTGGTCAACTTCCTCTCCCACCCGGTGGTCAACGGCTTCACCAACGCCGCCGCCCTGATTATCGCCACCTCGCAGCTCTCCAAAATCTTCGGCGTTTACGTGGACAAGGGCGAGCACCACTACGAGACCATCATCGCGGTCTGCAAGGCGGCCCTGCACTTCACCCACTGGCCGACCTTTTTTATGGGGGCGCTGGCCTTTGCCATCATGTACGGGCTCAAACGCTTTGTTCCCCGCTTCCCCAACGTGCTGGCGGCGGTGGTGGTGACCACCCTGATCTCCTGGGGAACGGGATTCCAGCAGGATGTCCGGGTGGCGCTCGATGCCATCGCCACTCCCAAGGTGCACGAGCTGGTGACGAGCTTCAATGCGGCCGTCAATGAGGTCCCGCGCCTGGCGGAGGCGCGCACCGCGGCCAATGACCGGCTCACCCGGGCGCGTGAGGCCAAAGACGCCATGGCGATCCTCGATGCCGAGCATGATGCCAGTCTGATCACTCTCAGGATCGAGCGTCTCAACCACGAAGCGCACGTGATCCGGAAGCTGCTGCGGGACATGATGCTGGAGGGCGTCCAAAAGCCCGACGGGAGCCAACAGTTTTTTCTCCGCGGCGAGACCCCCGCGGGGCTTGCGACCGACGGCCGTATCTGGCGGATGCGGGTGGGCAGCAAACCGCTTGCGGCCGACGAGCTGCTGCTGATGGGCGGCGGTGACGTGGTGGGGGTCGTGCCCCGCGGGGTGCCATCCCTGTCGCTTCCCGAGATCAATTTCGGGGTCTTGCTGCGCCTTTTCCCTTACGCGGCGATCATTTCCCTGCTCGGTTTCATGGAGGCGATCTCCATCGCCAAGGCCATGGCCGGCAAGACCGGCCAACGCCTGGACCCCAACCAGGAGCTGATCGGCCAGGGGCTGGCCAACATCCTGGGGTCCATGGGCAAAAGCTACCCCACCTCGGGCTCCTTTTCACGCTCGGCGGTCAACCTGCAGGCCGGGGCGATCACCGGGCTTTCGAGCGTCTTCACCAGCCTTACGGTGGTGATCGTGCTGCTCTTTTTCACACCTTTGCTCTACCACCTGCCCCAATCGGTGCTGGCCGCCGTCATCATGATGGCCGTCATCGGCCTGGTCAACGTCTCCGGTTTCGTGCACGCCTGGGAGGCCCAGTGGTATGACGGGGCCATTTCGATCGCGACCTTTATCTTCACCCTGGTCTTCGCCCCGCATCTGGACAAGGGCATCATGATCGGGGTGGTCCTCTCGCTTTTGGTTTTTCTCTACAAGAGCATGCGGCCCACCGTGGTGTCGCTGGCCCGCACGGAAGATGAAGCCCTGCGCTGCGTGCTGACCCACGGTCTCCAGGAGTGCCCGCACATCTCGGTGATCCGCTTCGACGGACCGCTTTTTTTCGCCAACGCCAGCTATCTGGACGACCAGATCACCGAGCTGATGCTCACCAAACGGCAGCTGCGCCACATCGTCATCGCCTCCAACGGCATAAACGATATTGACGCCTCCGGGGAAGAAACGCTATCATTACTAGTAGATCGTATCCGCAGCGCTGGGGTCGAGATTTCCTTCAGCGGGGTCAACGAATCCGTCATGAAGGTTTTCAAACGCACCCATCTGCTGGCCAAGATCGGCACCGACCACATCTTTGCGACAATGGAAAGGGCCATCGCGGCGATTCACGCGGACGCCCACCGTGACAGCACGGAAAAGGCCTGCCCGCTGGTCACCGTCTGCCACCTCGCCTGAAGCGGCCATTACACCAAAGGGGGATTCGCATGTCCGTTATTGCACTGTTCAGCGGCGTGTTTTGCAAGGAGGAGGCGGTTGCCCGGGAAATCCTCGAGAAAACCGGCCACCGCAGGATCGACGACGAGGAAGTCATCGCGGGTGCCAGCCGGCTTTCCGGCATCCCCGCAAACAAGATCCGCCGGGCCTTTTCCGGCCGAACGTCGGTGTTCAACAAATTCACCCACGAAAAGGAAAACGCCATCGCCCACCTGCGGCTTTCCCTGGCCGAGCTGCTGGCGGAGGATGATTTCCTGCTCTGCGGCTACAGCCTCCATCTGGTGCCCCAGAAGGTCAGCCACGTCCTGCGGGTGTGTTTGATCGCCAGCGTCAGCGCCAGGATCGCCGAGGGGCAGGCGGCCCGCAAGGTCTCCGCCAAGGAGGCGCTGCGGATCATCCGGCATGAGGACGAGGAGCGCGCCGCCTGGGTGGAAACCGTCCATGGCGTCAAAGACCCCTGGCAAGCCGACCTCTACGACATCGTCGTGCCCATGGACAAGGAAGCGGTCCCCCAGGCCGTCGCCCTGATCGACGAGTATCGCGGCAGCCAGGCCGTCGCGCCCACGGCGGCTTCCCGTCAGGCGGTGGCCGATTTTCGGCTGGCCGCCCAGGTGGAGGTCCGGCTGGCTGCCGAGGGGCACGATGTGGGGGTAACCGCCGCTCAGGGGGTCGTGACCCTGACCATCAACAAACACGTGCTGATGCTCAACCGGCTGGAGGAGGAGCTGACCGCGATCGTCACCCAGGTTCCGGGGGTGACCTCAGTGCGGACCGGCGTCGGGAAAGACTTTCACCAGTCGGACATCTATCGCAAATTCGATTTCCAGCTGCCCTCCAAGCTGCTGCTGGTGGACGACGAGCGCGAGTTCGTCGAGACCCTCTCCGAGCGGCTGCTGATGCGCGACATGGGCTCGGCGGTGGCCTATGACGGCGAAACGGCCCTCAGCCTGGTCCAGGAGGACGAGCCCGAGGTGATGATCCTGGATCTCAAGATGCCCGGCATCGACGGCATCCAGGTGCTGCGCCAGGTCAAATCCACCCGCCCGGAGATCGAGGTGATCATTCTGACGGGGCACGGCAGCGAGGCCGACCGCGAGGTCTGTATGCAGCTGGGGGCCTTTGCCTACCTGCAGAAGCCGGTGGATATCGACGTTCTCAGCGACACCCTCAAGCGCGCCAACGCCAAGAT
>JBAPYE010000101.1:0-3307 GCA_049284575.1 Desulfobacterales bacterium | reverse complement strand
GGCTATCACCATTACCGCGATGGCCGAGGAAAAGGCCAAATCAGCTTGACGGTTCCGCAAAAAGGCCAATTTCTGCGTTGCGCTGCATCTCGAAGTCGCTGCGGCGTAAAGTAGTACGCCTCACTCCTCGAGATTTGCGCGCCGTAACTTGGCCATTTTACGAAACTGTCTGGATTTTGACTTTTTACCGGTTCATCAAATTTAAAAGGAGCGAGGGCATGCAAGGTCAGGAACGACATCCCCAATTGATAGCGGCCGCAGTTGCGGTGACCGGCGCCTTTTTTCTTGCGGCCGGCCTCATGGAGTGGCCGTTTTTTCAGGCGCAGCCGCCCGGCGCTTACCTCCTGATCGGCCTATCGGTGGCATTTCTCCTGGGCGGCGGCTATTTCTTTTTCAAGGCGCGTCGGGGGCATTTAGAGCCCCAAGGGGAAACGATAACTGAAATTCGCATGCACGCCATCGAAAACATGCAGAGTACCGAACTGATCAGCCGAATCGCCCAGGACGATCCCGATCCTAAAGTCCGCCGGAAGGCGCTGCAACGCCTGACGGAAATCACCGCTTAAGCCCGCCTGGGCGGGCCGGCGGTCTGCGCCTGATCAGAGACATGAAGGGAGGTGAGGAGATGAAATTCAGTGATTTTTTCTTGCCTAAAATTGCGCGTTCAGATCCCAACGTGAGAATCACCGCCGTCAAAGGTGAGGAAAATGTAGAGCTGCTGAAAAAGGTCGTCGAAAACGATTCCGATCCGCGGGTGGTCACGGCAGCCCAAAAACGGATCGCAGCGCTCAGTGAAGCCGTTGCCTAAATTATCACAAAATCCGAATCCGTCCCGCTTGCCGCATGGCGCCTGCCATGCCGGCAACGGGGCGCTGTCGCCTTGCCAACGTCACACCCCACCCCCGAATTGTGTGGATGCGATCTGAGCCTTGCCAGACTGACCCGCCAACAGCCGCCATCCCCAAGGAATTGAAAACCCGCTTCATTTTTCAGCTTGCATTTCAGGTCGCGACTTCCCTCAGGCTTGGAACGAACCCGCCGATGGCGCCGGGGCACTTCGCCCATGTGCTGCGGGGTGTCGAAAAGTGGTGCTGACAGGTTGACAGGCGCTTGTCACCGCGATAGGAAAATATGATCATATTCTCAAAAACAGGGTTTCGGCCCCGGCTCATCAGCCGTGAGCGGTCCCGGTGCGCATTACGGCATGGCAGGTAAACAAGGTGGTCTTTCTACTCGCCAATTGAACCCCCAGGCATCACCGTCAGGGTGGGGTCAGGGTCGCGGTAATAAATAATTACACAAGATAGCGCCGGATTTTGGTTCATCCGGCAGATTCAGCGCACACGACGAAATCAGGGGCTCCATGCGATGCAGCGACACGACCATGACCAGATCTCGAATCGGATCATTCGAAAAGCCTTGTCCTTAGGCGTATCCCTGGCCGGAACAGCCGCCATCCGGTCGATCCGGTGCACCCCTTCCCACCGGGCCGCCGGCGACCTGCAATGGCCGGAGGAGGCCAGGTCCGCCGTCATACTGGCGCTGCACCACCCGCCCAAGGAGCCCTCTTTGGACTGGTGGGACAACCGAGCGGGAAAAACGCCGGGCAACCGGCAGTTGACACGGGTTGTGGGAGCGCTGTGCGAGTGGCTGGCGGGCGAACTGGGGCTCGCCGCCTTCCCGGTTCCCTACGCGGTCGAAGACGGCGGGATTTTTTTGAAGGAGGCCGGGGTATCGGCAGGCCTGGGCGTCATCGGTCGCAACAACCTGCTGATCACGCCCCGCTTTGGCCCCCGGGTGCGTCTGCGCGCCCTGCTGGTGGGGGCCGACTTGCAGGACGGCCAGATGCCGGATTTCGATCCCTGTGCCGGCTGTCCCGCACCCTGCTGGCAGGCCTGCCCCCAGCAGGCGTTCAGCAGCGGCAGCTACGACCGGTCGCGCTGCCGCCGGCAGCTCGAAAAGGACGAGCGCAATCCTTACCGCATCCTGGACGCGAGCAGCATGACCTATTCCATCGAGTGCATCAAATACTGCCGGGCCTGCGAACTGGCGTGCCCGGTAGCGGTTTGAGGGGCCGCACGCCTATTGGCCGGGTTTTTTCCTTCTGCCGCTGACCAATTGGTGGTGAAACGGGCGGCGTGCGGGCGGTGGCGCGAGGCAGTCGCTGCACTGCAGGCAGCTCCCGTAAATGAAAACGGCGTTTTGAGTGGAATTGCGTGAATAGGGGGAGGCGCGGTGCAGATCGACGCCCCACTGCAGGCGATCGCCCCGCTTAAACCGCAGCCGGCCGTCCATGATGTAGCTCAACCCCCTGGACCAGTCTTCGGTGTGCTCGAATTCACAGCCGCCGCACGCCATGACCCCCATCTCCCGGCAATGGGGGAGAATCACAAGCTGTTTGTGGCTGGGTCGTATCTTGCGGCAGAGATCGTCTTGGATTAGAAAGTCGACAAGCGCCTTGCCCACGGCAGGCTCCGCGTTGATTAGCAGCAGGGTATCGATCGAGCAGTCGGGCAGCAGCCGTAGGATTTCACTTTCCGCCCTCAAGATAACGAGGTTTTGCGGCATTTCGCGTTGAACAGGCAGGCTTCCGGCCCGCCATGCCGCGGCCACCTTCCGGTAGAAGGAAGCATCTTCGATGGAAGTCTCCCACGCGTACTGGTCGGTCGCGATCACCCCGCTGTCGGGATTCTTGAGGGCGATTTGCCAGGCCACCTCGCAGCTGCCGCAGCCGATCTCCAGAATGACCCGGGCTTTGCCCAAAACCTGCGGCAGCCGGGAGATTTCAACGGGCGTGTTGCCCTGCCCGAAGAGGTAGTGGTTGAGAAGATCGAAACCCCCGGCGGACGCCGTCGGCAGCCTGAGGCCCAAGCCCTCAAGCTGAAGGCTGTGCGACCCGCCGTCGTTGAGGCCCGGCAGTGTCGGCGCCGGCGCCATTGGGGTCGCAAATGAAACGGTTGCCACGGGGGTCGGCTCCCGGCGGGGGGCGGGATCCGGCGGGGAATCGCGATCTGGCCGGGCGGCCCCGATCTTCAGTCTGGCGCGCCAGCGCGCCGCCAGGGCGTGAACCTTCCTCTGAAAGCTAGTGAATTTCGGCATGGTCACCGCAACCGGGCGCACGGATCACGCGGGCCCGATAAAAAGGGATGGCGAATTGGAGGCGGGGGCGGGCACCATCGGTCTGCTGGTGTCTGCAAAGAAAATAAAAAGGTGATGAACCTTAGGGGAAAAGCGCGGCTGTGTCAAATCCTATTTGAGGGGTATCCCGTCAATTACATTAATTTTTTCCGGTGGCCGCACCGCAAGC
>JBAPYE010000100.1:0-4218 GCA_049284575.1 Desulfobacterales bacterium | reverse complement strand
CATAGATGCGGTTGTTCATCACGATGGCGGTGATGTCGATGTTGCGCCGCGCGGCGTGGATGAAGTGATTGCCCCCGATGGAGAGCGCGTCCCCGTCGCCCATGGGGACGATCAGGTTGAGCTCCGGGCGGCTCATCTTAACACCGGTGGCAAAGGCCAGGGCCCGGCCGTGGATGGTGTGCAGGGTGTGAAAGTCGACGTAGCCGGAAATCCGCGACGAGCAGCCGATGCCAGATACCATCACGATGTCGTTCTTGTTCAGCCCCAGCTTTTCGATGGCCCGCAGCAGGGCGTTCAGCACGGTCCCGTGGCCGCAGCCCGGGCACCACATATGCGGAAAAAACCGCTCCCGCAGGTAGTTCTTGATGGACATTGGTCAAAACCCCTTTCGCTGGATGAGCCGCAGGATGTTCCGAATATCGGTCGGGTTGATGAAGACCCCGTCCACCCGGTTGGCCAGAAAAACCCGCTCCGGGTGATCCACCGCCGATTTCACCGACTGCGCCACCTGCCCCATGTTCATCTCCACCACCACGATGAAATTGGCGTTGGCGCACTTCTCGCGCACCAGGTTGTCGGGAAACGGCCACAGGGTCTGAAGCTCCAGCAGCCCCAGGCGCTCCCCGCGGTTGCGCCGGTTGACCACCACGTGCAGCGCGCTGCGGGCCGCCGATCCATAGGACACCAGGACGCAGTCGGCATCCCCCAGAAAATACTCCCGGTAGCGGGTGATCTGGTGCACGTTGTTGTTGATCTTGTCCACCAGGTGGCGCAGCAGCCCCTGGACCACCGCGGGTTTGTCGGAGGGAAAGCCCCACATGTCATGGAAGAGCCCGGTCACGTTGTAGCGGTGCACCCCGCCGAAATCCGACATGGGCAGCCGCCCGTCCTCGCGCGGCAGGTAGGGGTGGTAGTCGACCCCCTCCCCCACCGAGGTGCGCAGCCGTTCCACCAGCGCAATTTCGCCCTTTTCCGGGACCACCAGCTTCTCGCGCATGTGCCCCAGCACCTCGTCAAAGAGCAGCACCACCGGCGTGCGGTAGGTTTCGGCGACGTTGAAGGCCTCCACCGTCATCTCGAAGAGGTCCTGGTGATTGGAGGCGGTCATGGCGACAATCGCGTGATCGCCGTGGGTGCCCCAGCGGGCCTGGTTGACGTCGCCCTGGCTGACGTGGGTGGGCAGCCCGGTGGAGGGCCCGCCGCGCTGCACGTTGGCGATCACGCACGGGATCTCGGTCATGACGGCGTAGCCGAGCGCCTCCTGCATCAGCGAAAAGCCCGGGCCGCTGGTGGCCGTCATCACCTTGTGGCCGGTCAGCGAGGCCCCGATAATCGCGCACATGGAGGCGATCTCGTCTTCCATCTGAATGAACTTGCCCCCGATTTGGGGCAGCCGCAGCGACAGGTGCTCGGCGATCTCGGTGGAGGGGGTGATCGGGTAGCCGGCGAAGAACTCCAGCCCGGCGTAAAGTGCCGCCTCCACGCAGGCCTCGTTGCCCTGAACAAATTTTACGGTCTCGCTCATAGGAATGCCTTAGGTTTCCTCGGTTTCGATTTCAATCGCGAAATCCGGACAGCGCAGTTCGCACAGCCGGCAGCAAATGCAGTCTTCGGGGCGGGCGGCCACCACCTTGTCGGCGTCGTCCAGCTCCAACACGTTCTTGGGGCAGAACTGTACGCAAATGCCGCACCCCTTGCACCACGCGCGGTTGATCAGATGCTGCTTGAGCTTGGGTTTAGCCATGAACAGATCCTTTTTTTCTGACGGGCTTCGATCCACGGCAGGTCTTCGGCCCGGACTAACGGCTCGAGACGTGCCCACCCACATATTCTCGGAATTGAGGCTGCGCCCGCCGGGTTGCACCTTCATGCGACTCTATCCCGAAGCGTCAGCGGCGCGCGGGCGGCCCTTCCTTTCGGCCACGCTTAATCGCTTTGGGGCGCGATGTCAACCAATGGATCACGGGAATCCTGCCAGACAAAGATCTTGTGGTGGTGCTGGCGAAAGCCGTCCCAGCCATCCCCGATCGCGGCCCGGCCACCCCCGTCGGTTCAGATGAAGCGCCGCATCAGGTCGTCGATCAGGCCGTCCACATTTTCGGGAGTGATGCCATACTCCCGACACGCTTCAACGACCCGCGCCCGCCGGCGGGGCTGCTGGAGGTCCGACAATCGCCCGAAGACCCCCAGCCGGCGCCCCACCTGATAGACCATCTGCTCCTCGGGCGGCAGGGCCAGAAAAGCTTTCAAGACCCCGGTCATGCGGACCTTGTCCTCAGGCAGCTGCCCGCGCACCTCTTCGAAGAGATTGAGCACGTGATCGCTGCGGACGGCGCTGGTGATGCCCTCCAGGTTCTCGATCAAGAGCAGAATTTCGCGAGCCATCATCAGGTCGGTGCACTTTTCGAAGCTGCCGTTGACGTAGTCGTCGTAAAGTTCAAGCCCGCTGGGGATCGCCAACGTCCGCAGGCGGATAAAGTCCGGGTTGATGCGGTTCAAGGCATCGGCCGTATCCCGGGCGTGCACCTCGGAAAGCGCCCGGCCGCCCAGCCCGGGCATGACGTATTCGGAAAGCGAGATCCCGGCTCTTTTCACCTTGCGGCCGGCCTTGATGTGGGTTTCGCGGTCAACCCCCTTGCGCACCAGCTTCAACACCGCGTCCGCGCCGGACTCCAGGCCGATGTGGATCCGGTTGAGCCCGGCCGCGCGGATCGCGGCCAGGTCCTCGTCGCCGATGCGCGCGATGGTGTGAGAGCGGGCGTAGGAGGTGATCCGCTTAACCCAGGGAAAGCAATCGCGCAGGTGGTCGAGAATCCTGATCAGGTCCGCGGGTTTTATGATCAGGCTGTTGGCGTCCTGCAGAAAAATCGACTGCATGCCGTTGGCATGCCAGTGCAGCGCCGCCTGAAACGCCCGCAGGTCGCCTCGCTCCGGCGCTGCCGCCTGCTTGAGCTGGCTTGGCAGCAGGCGGCCGGATGCCGCTTCCTGATCCCGCAGGCGCCGCACATTCTCCGCCACCGCATCGATATCCCGCAGAACATGCGCCACCGGCCGCACCGAAAATCGGGATCCCTTATACACCGGGCAGAAGGTGCAGCGGTTCCAGGGGCAGTTGCGAGTGATCCGGATCAGCAGACTACCGGCTTCGCTGGGCGGCCGAATCGGCCCCTGTTCGAACCCGGCATAAACGTCATTTTCTTTCATATCTGGCAACTTCTTCCCTTTTTTCTCTGCGCTCTCTGCGCCTCGAGCGCAGCGGGCGGTAAAAAATATCACGGCCTTCGTCCCCTTTGACAACCCCGCCGCCTTGGCCTATAGGATAAGCCGTTTTTTAACGTTTTACAAAATATGAGGCCGATTGTCGTGCACCGCAAACTTTGGCTCCTATTGCTGCTGATACCGCTGCTGGCAGCCGCGGCCGCTTGGCTGGAACTCCAGCGCTACGCCCGCACCCCCACCGCCGCGGCTGCAGCGCCGCAGGTCGTGGAAATCCCGGCGGGCCAGGATTTTCGCACCCTAACCGGCCGTCTGCAAGAGGCCGGTCTCATCCGCAGCCCCAGCAAACTGCGACTCCTGGCCCGCCTGGAAGGCTTTGACCGGATCATCCAGGCTGGGGAATACGAACTTTCGGCAACCATGGCGCCACGCGCCATCCTGGAGATCCTGGCCAGCGGCAAGGTCCGCCTCCACCGTCTCACCATCCCCGAGGGCTTCACCCTGGGACAGGTCGCCGATGCGGTTGCGGGAACGGAGTTGGCCACCCGTGATGCGTTTTACGCGGCCGCCACCGACCCGGGCTTTGCCCGCCAGCTGGAAATTCCCGCGGACACCTTCGAGGGGTATCTCTTTCCGGACACCTATCATTTCCCCCGCGACACTACCCCCCGGAAAATCATCACCACCATGGTGGCGCACTTCCGCGGCGCGCTGGCGCCCGAGTGGCAGGTGCAGATGGAGACCCTCGGGTGGACCCTGCACCAGGTGGTCATTCTGGCCTCCATCATCGAAAAGGAAACCGGTGCCGCCTTCGAGCGGCCGCTGATCTCCTCGGTTTTTCACAATCGCCTTGGAAAAGGCATGCGCCTCGAGAGCGACCCCACCGTAATCTACGGCATCCCCGAGTTTGACGGCAACCTCACCCGCAAACACCTCAGAACGCCGACCCCTTACAACACCTACCAGATCCCGGGGCTGCCGCCGGGCCCCATCGCCAACCCG
>JBAPYE010000099.1:0-9843 GCA_049284575.1 Desulfobacterales bacterium | reverse complement strand
GGGCAGCCATGCGCCGGGGGGCCCGGCTGCTTTTCCGGGCCGCCGGCATGCCGATCGCCGTCAAGGGGCTAACGCACCTGCCGGTGGGCGCGGCCCACGTGGTGGCGGCCAACCACGCCAGCTATCTGGATGGGCTCGTACTTACGGCGGCGCTCCCCGGCGTGTCCTGTTTCGTGGCCAAGGTGGAGTTGACCGCGGTGCCGGTGGTGCATTTCATGCTGCGCCGGCTGGGGACCCATTTCGTAGAACGCTTCGAGGCGCGCCGGGGAATCGAGGATGCCCGGCGGATTCAGGCCTTGCTGCGCCCGGGGCAGCGCCTGGTCTATTTCCCGGAAGGGACCTTCACCCGCGTTGCGGGCCTCAGGCCCTTTGAAATGGGGGCGTTTGTCGCCGCGGTTGAAACCGGCGCGCCGATAGTGCCCGTGGCCATTCGCGGCACGCGCTTCGTGCTGCACCCCGATACGCTCCTGCCGCGCCGCGGCCCCCTCGAAGTGCACATCGGCGCGCCCCTTGCCGCGACCGAAGAGGACCAGGCCGCGTGGCAGCAGGCGCTGGGGCTGCGCCGCCGGGCCCGGGACTTTGTCCTGGCCCGCTGCGGCGAGCCCGACCTGGCCTCAGAAGACCCCGCGCCACGCAGGCCCCGCGGTTGAATCGCTGTCACCCTTTGGATCCCAGCCGCAGGCCGCCGTGGATAAAATAGACGTCCCCGGCCATGGCCTCGTTGCGGTAGAGATCGCCCACCAGGAGGGCGACCTCTTCGGGTTCGACCAGCCGGCCGATGGGCACCTGGGATAAGATCGCATCCAGGGCCTTCTGATTCATGTTCTTGACCATGGGGGTGCCCACATAGCCGGGGGCCACGGCCACGCAGCGGATCCTCTCGGCCAGGCCGCGCCGGAAAAACTCCGCGGTGAGCACCTTGGGCATCACCGACATGGCGGCCTTGGAAGACGCGTAGTTGATCTGACCGGCGGTGCCCAGCGAGCCGGTGGAGGAGATCAGGCAGATCAGGCCCCGGCAGTTGTGGTTGATCATGCGCTCGGTACATTCGCGCACGGTGAGAAAAACCCCGGTGAGGTTGATGTCGATTACGGCCTGAAAGTCGGCCAGGGCCATTTTGCGGGTTACCTGGCCGGTTTCCCGGTCCGGCGAGACCATCAATCCGTCCTTGATGATGCCGGCGAAGGGTGCCACCAGGTTGATCTGCCCGAATTTTTCGATGGTCGCATCCGCCAGGCGTGCGCAGTCCTCCTCCTGCGTGACGTTGCAGACCACCGTGGCCACCGCCCCGCCCAGGGCCTTGAGCTCGGCCTCGGCCGCGGTCAGAAACTTTTCGGCCACATCCGCGATCACCACCTTGCCGCCGTTTTGCACCCAGTGCCGGGCCAGTGCCAGGCCGATGCCGCCGCCGCCGCCGGTAATGACGGCAACCGAATCCTTGATTTCCAACATGGCATGCTCCTTTGTTTTTCGCCCTTCGGCGTACTGCCGGAGGGCTATGGTTTGGGGGTGTATTCTGGACTTCTTCAGGCCGCCATCACCTTTGCAACTGGCCGTCGCTGGTCATCAGGATGCCGTAGGTTTCCGGCCGGCGGTCCCTGAAAAGGCCCCAGCCGCGGCGTTCGGCCGCCATGGCGTCGAGATCGAAGGCCTGCACCAGGACCCCCGGGCTGCAGCGGTCGGCCTCGGCCACGATCTCGCCCCGGTGATTGGTGATAAACGACGATCCGTAAAAGGTGATGGCGGAGCCTTCCATGCTTTCCGTGCCGATGCGGTTGGCCGCCACCACCGGCAGCATGTTGGCCGCCGCGTGGCCCTGCATGCAGATCTGCCAGTGGGGCTTGGAATCGTGGGACGGGTCCGTCGGTTCCGAGCCGATGGCGGTGGGGTAAAACAAAAGCTCGGCGCCCATCAGGGCCATGGCCCGGGCGGCTTCCGAGAACCACTGGTCCCAGCAGATCCCGACCCCGATGGCGGCGTGGCGCGTGCGCCAGACGCGGAAGCCGGTGTCGCCGGGGGTGAAATAGAATTTTTCCTCGTACCCCGGCCCGTCGGGAATGTGGGTTTTGCGGTAGACCCCCAAGAGCGACCCGTCGGCGTCGATGACCGCCACGGAATTGTAATGGGCCTGGTTGCGGCGCTCAAAAAAGCTGATGGGCAGCACGACGTCGAGTTCGCGGGCAAGCCGGGTGAAATGCAGCACGGCGGGGTTGCGGTCCACCTCGCCGGCCAGGTCGAAAAAAGCCGGCCTTTCGACCTGGCAGAAGTACGGGGTTTCAAAAAGCTCCTGCAGGAGAACGATGTCGGCCCCCCGGGCGGCGGCCTCTCTGACCCGCTTTTCGGCGGCGGCGATATTGGCCATGCGGTCCGAGCTACACGCCATCTGAATCGCTGCGACCGTTACCTTACGCATCGCGTGCCTCCTTTAAGGGTCGATGCCCTTCGCCGGTACCCGCCGGCCGGTATCACAGGGGCTGCTGCTGGGTGATGCAATGAATGCCGCCGCCGCCCAGCAGGATTTCACGGGCCGCAACCCCCACCACCCGTCGCTCGGGGAAGAGCCGGGCGAGGGTCTCCAGGGCCGCGCGATCGTGGGGGTCATCGAAGAGCGGCAGGACCACCCCGCCGTTGGCGATGTAGAAATTCACGTACGACGCCGCCATGCGGTCGCCCGCCCTGCGGCCGTAACCCGTTTCGCTGGCCACCAGGTAGCGGCTTTCTTCCGCGGTCCAGAAGAGCGGTCCGGGCTGGTGAACTCGGTGGACGGTCAGGCGCCTGCCCCGGGCATCGCGGGCGGCCGAGAGAACTTCCAGCGCCTGGCGGGATATCTCATACTGCGGATCGGCCACGTCATCCGTCCACGACAGCAGGATCTCCGCCGGCCGGACAAAACAGCACAGGTTGTCCACGTGGCCGTCGGTTTCGTCCCGGAAAACGCCTTTTTCCAGCCAGATGATCCGCTGGACGTTGAGGTAGGCCTTGAGATGGTCTTCGATCGCCTGCCGCGAAAGCGCCGGGTTGCGGTTGGGGTTGAGCAGGCACTCTTCGGTGGTGATCAGGGTCCCTTGGCCGTCCACATGGATCGCGCCGCCCTCCAGGACCAGCGGGGCGTGGTAGCGGTCCATGGCCTCGATTTCCAGCACCTTGCGCGCCACCGTGTCGTCCAGGTCCCAGGGGAAGTAGAGACCGCCATTCAGGCCGCCGTAGGCATTGAAGCGCCAGTCGACGCCCCTTACGCCGCCGCGGCCGTCGACGACGAAGGTGGGCCCCGTGTCGCGCATCCAGGCGTCATTGGATGACATCTCCACCACCCGGATGTGGGCCGGCAGTATCCTGCGGGCGTTCTCGTATTGCCGGGCCGTCGCGCCCACGGTTACCGCTTCGAACTGCGCGATGGCCGCGGCGACCGCCCCAAACTGCTCCTGGGCGGGCAGCGCACTCGCCCGCCAGGTGTCCAGCCGAAAGGGCCACAGCATCCAGCAGCCGCGGTGCGCTTCGAACTCCGCGGGCATCCGGTAGCCGTCCTGGAGGGGGAGGGTGCTGAGGGTTTTGGGCATGCGGCGCCTCTTTGAGGTCACGGGAAAAAGCAAGCCGGATGTGGATTCATTCTTTTCGGGGGCCCTGAGCGGGTGTCGCCGCGCGGCAAACGCCGATGTCGATAAGGGCTTCGGTCGTCCGCCCGGCCGGTCATGATGCTGCTATCTTTACAGGGGCGCCTTGTTTTTTTGAAGTAAAAAATAGGGCCGGCCGCAAAAACTGGCGTCGGCAGACCCTCCAGCGGGCCACGACCCAAATTTACGATACCGGTAAAAAGTCGAAAACCAGTCGGTTTCGAAAAAAGTTCAAGCTCAAGGCGCGCAAATCTCGGGGAGTGAGGCGTACACCTGTACGCCGCAGCGACTTCGAGATGCGGCGCAACACGGAGATTGGGCTTTTTGCGGAACCGTCAAATTTACGATGGACAAACCGGGCATGTTGACCGATGATGGGCACTCACGTCTCTCTGCGGCCCCTTGTGGCCCCTGGCTGCACCCTTTCAAAGGATTTGGCGCATGAACATCACCTATGTCGATGGCGAATATGTCGAGGCCCAAAACGCCCGCCTGCCGGTGGACGATCTGTCCGTCCTGCGGGGTTACGGTGTGTTTGACTTTCTGCGAACATACGGCGGCCGGCCGTTTCACCTGGGAGATCACCTGGCGCGGCTGAAGCGTTCAGCCGAACTGATCGGGCTAAACGTTGGCCGCCCGCTGGCGGAAATCGCCGACATCGTCCATGAAACCCTCCGGCGCAGCGGGCATGCCGAGGCCAACATTCGGATCGTGCTGACCGGCGGCAGCAGCCCGGACTGCTTCCTGCCCGTGGGTCGGCCGCGACTGCTGGTCATGGCGACGCCCCTGACGCCGCCGCCCGAAGCCTGGTATCGGGATGGGGTCGAGATTGTCACCATCCCTTACAGCCGCTACCTGCCGGGCGCCAAGAGCATCAACTACATTCCCGCGATTCATGCCATGCAGGACGCCCGGCGCCAGGGCGCCGTCGAGGCGCTCTACGTCAAGCCCGACGGCCGGGTCACGGAATGCACCACCAGCAATTTGTTTGCCCTGGTCGGCGGCCGCCTGCTGACCCCCGAAACCGATCTTCTGCCGGGGATCACCCGCCAGGTGCTGCTGGGGCTGGACCTGCCGCTACCGACGCAAATCAGGGACGTATCCCTCGAGGCCCTCAACACCGCCGAGGAGGTTTTTCTCACGGCCTCCAACAAGGAGGTCGTTCCGGTGGTGCAGATCGACCAACGGCCCGTGGCCGACGGGCGACCAGGAAAGCGGACGCGGGAGGTGATGAACCGTTTCCGGGCTTACACCACCCGCTATGCCAGGGGGGAGAAGGCCTGATCCCGCCGCGGAGCCTGAAACCCCGGCCGGTGACCGCTGCGGCGGGGCGCTGCCTGAAAGGAGGGGGGCAATGGAGAACGGTTGGGCACTGTATCCGGTTCGCCAGCGTTTTGAGGATGCCGCCCTGGACAATCCCCTAACGGAGTTGCGCGCCGCGTTTAGCGCGGCCCACCTCGAGAACCGGGTTAAGCCCGGTCAGCGGGTGGCCGTGGCCGTGGGGTCGCGCGGGATTTGCAGGCTGCCGCACCTGGTGGCCGCCGTGGTGGCGTGTCTGCGCGGGCTGGGGCTCGTGCCCTTCATCATTCCGGCGATGGGGTCCCACGGGCGCGCGACGGCCGAGGGGCAAACGGCCCTGCTGCGCGATCTGGGGGTGGACGAAGCCGTGGTGGGCGCGCCGGTGGTTTCCAGCATGGCAGTGGACTCTCTCGGCCGGGTGGCGACCGGCGCCGAGGTCTTTTTCGCGCGCGACGCCCTGGCGGTCGACCACCTCGTGCTGCTCAACCGGGTCAAGCCCCACACGGCGTTTCGCTCACCGGTGGAGTCCGGTCTTTGCAAGATGCTGGCCGTGGGCTTGGGCAAGGACCGCGGCGCCAGCAACCTGCACAAATACGGCCTGGCCCGGAGCCTGGTGCCGGCCGCGGAGCGGATCCTGGCCCATGCCCCGGTGCTCTGCGGAATCGCCGTCGTGGAGAACGCCCGGGATGAGATCCACACCCTGCGCCTGGTCGGACCCGATGCCTTTGCCGCCACCGACGCCGAACTGCTGATCACCGCGCGCGCGCTGCTGCCCCGCATTCCCCTGGACGATCTGGACATCCTGCTGGTGGACGAGATGGGCAAGAACATCAGCGGCACGGGCATCGACCCCAACGTGGTGGGGTTCTGGCGGCGTGCGGGCGGCGAGCGCATCCCCGACTACCGCACCCTGATCGTGCTGGACCTCACCCGGCAGTCCCACGGCAATGCGGTCGGGATCGGCATGGTCGACCTGACCACTCGCCGGGTGATCGATCAGATCGACTATTCGGCCACCTACACCAACGCCCTCACCACGGGCATCTGGACCAGCGCGCGCACCCCGATTCACCTGGAAGACGATCGCGCCGTGATCGCGATGGCCCTCTCCAAGGTGCCCGACCCGCAGCAGGTGCGCATGGTGCGGATCGTCAACACCCTCAGTCTGGAAGTTTTCTGGGCCTCGGCGGCGCTTTTGCCCGAGCTGCGCTCGCTGGGGGGCGTCGCGGTCGGTGATCGCCCGCAGCCCCTGACTTTTGACGCCGCAGGGCGGCTGCTGCCCTTTGCAGCAGCGCGGCAGGCGTCCGCGGCTGCGGACCACACTGCCTGAAAGGGAGGTGAAGATGTCCCTGACCATTGATCTGCAGGCCTGCACCCGTTGCGGGACCTGCGTCGCGGTATGCCCGGCCGGCATCATCGCCATGACAGGCCCCGAGGAAGCGCCGGCATGGGTGCCGGGTGCATCCAGGCTCTGCATCCGCTGCGGTCACTGCGTGGCGGTGTGCCCCGAAGGGGCCCTGTCCCTGCCCTTCATGGCACCGGGCGAGCTGCCGGCGGTAAAGCCCGAGCTGGCCGTTTCGGCCGATCAGATGGTCCAGTTGGTCCGGTCGCGGCGCTCCATCCGGGTTTATCGCCGCAAGCCCGTCGACCCGGCACTCTTGACCCGCATGATCGATCTGGCGCGGCATGCCCCCACGGCCAAGAACCTCCAGCCGGTCCGCTGGCTGGTGGTCCGCGAGCGGGAGGCGGTGCAGCACCTGGCCGGGTTGGTGATGGCCTGGATGCAGGGGCTGGTGGCCGTCTCCGACAGCCGCTTTTTCCCCCTGCCGCTGCTCAAAGGCCTGACGGCCGAGTGGGAGGCCGGCCGGGACCGCATCTGCCGCAATGCGCCGCACCTGATCGTGGCCTACGGGGCCAGAGCTTTCCCGCCGGCAATGTCCGGCTGCCTGATCGCGCTCACCACCCTGGAACTGGCCTCGCCGGCCTTCGGTCTGGGGGCCTGCTGGGCGGGTTATTTGGACCTGGCCGCCAACCACCACGCGCCCCTGGCCGATGCTCTGGCCTTGCCCGACGGGCATCAAAGCTACGGGGCCTTGATGATCGGATACCCCAAGTTCGGCTATCCGCGGATGCCGCTGCGAAACCCGGCGGACGTCACCTGGCGCTGACGGCAAGGCGCGGCGGGAGGGCTTCAAACACCAAGGGCGCCCGTCAGGGCGCCCAGAATTTGAATCAGGTGATGCGGACCTCATTTCCTCCGAGCCGATGCCTATCCGGCGGGCTGGCCCGGTGGTTTCCCGGGGGAACGGCCCGGAAGGGAATGCCGGCATTATTCGGGCAGTTCACATTTTTTGTTCAGGTGCGTCCGGACAAAGTAGATTCCGATGATGAACAGTGGTGCCGCCAGTACCAGGCCGATCACCGGCAGCACGGTTACGCCGAGAATCGCGGTTCCGGTTCCAAAAATCAAAAACAGGATGCCGATGGCCATCTTCGATAATTTCTGTGGAAGGCAGCTGCTGAGACCCATGATTCACCTCCTGGGGGAGGGCGCTGGTGCGCCCGCGGGTTGGGATAAAATGCACGTTTTCGGAAATGTCTGAATGCCGATTGGTTCTGTATTATAGCACTTATTTGACATTTCTCAACCGAAGTCGAAAGCGATTTTTTTTGCCCGATGGGCAACCTGTCGTCGCCGCGGGCGGGCGCCAAAGGATTCCGGCAAACGGGCCTTGAATCGCCGGGGCGCGCGCACCGCTGGCGGCGACCACTGGGGGAGGGGATCATGGACACGACACTGAAAAACCAAACGGCCATTGTCACCGGCGCTTCGCGCGGCATCGGGCGGGCGATTGCGCTCAAGATGGGGTCCCTCGGCGCGGCGGTGGTGGTCAACTATGCCGCCAAGGCCTCGCTGGCCGAGTCTGTCGCCGCGGCCATCCGCGAAACGGGCGGGCGGGCGATCGCCGTTCAGGCCGATGTCCGCAGGGTGCCTGAAATCGAGGACCTGTTTGACCGCGCGATCGAAGAATTCGGCCGGGTGACCATCCTGGTGAACAATGCCGGCATCGGCCTGAACAAGAAAGTGGCGGATGTGACCGAGGCGGAATTCGACCGCATTTTCGGCATCAACGTCAAAGGGCTCTTTTTTGCCTGCCAGCAGGCGGCCAAAAGGCTGGCCGACGGCGGCTCGGTGGTCAACATCTCCTCGTCGGTGACCAAGCTGATGCTGCCGGGCTACGGGCCATATGCCGCCACCAAGGGGGCGGTCGAGCAGATCACCCGGGTGCTGGCCAAGGAGCTCGGCCCTCGCGGGATCCGCGTCAACGCCGTTTCTCCCGGGCCGGTGGACACCGATTTGTTCCGCACGGGCAAAACCGAGCAGCAGATCCGGCAGCTGGCCGACATGGCCGCCTTTGGCCGGATCGGGGCGGCAGCGGATATCGCCGATGCCGTCGCGCTGCTGGTCAGCGACGGCGCCGGCTGGATCACCGGGCAGAATATCTGCGTCAACGGCGGGTTCGCGGCCTAAAAGGCCCGGGACGACGCCGTCAGGGGTGCGATTTGCGCCTTGGGCAGGGCCGCGCTAGACCACCAACTCTCTCGGCGCGCCTTTCCTGAAACGAGGCCTCCGGGCCTATGGAGGATTGCCATGAACGACACCGCCCTGACCTTCGGGCCGGTTCCGTCCCGCCGGTTGGGCCGTAGCCTGGGAATCAACAACATCCCGCCCAAGACCTGCTCCTACGGCTGTGTTTACTGTCAGGTCGGCCGCACCACGCGGATGCAGATCCGGCCGCAAACCTTCTTTGCGCCCGAATTGATTTTCGAAAAAGCGCGTGAAAAAGTCGACCGGCTGACGACCGCCGACGGACGGGTGGATTTCCTGACCTTTGTGCCGGACGGCGAGCCGACCCTGGACGTCAATCTGGGGCGGACCATCCGGCTGCTGAAATCCTTGGGGATCCCGGTGGGGGTGATCAGCAACGCGTCGCTCTTGGCCGATCCGGACGTGCGCGACGACCTGGCGGCGGCCGACTGGGTCTCGCTGAAGGTCGATGCGGTGGCGGACGGGGTGTGGCGCAAGATCGACCGCCCCCACGGCAAACTTCAGCTGGCATCGATTCTGGAGGGGATTCGCCTCTTCAGCCGGATTTTTGCGGGCCGCCTGGTGACCGAAACCATGCTGGTCGCGGGCCTCAACGACGATCGCGAAAACCTGCGGGCCGTCGCCCGCTTTCTGGCGACGGTGGGCCCGTCGACGGCCTATCTGGCCGTCCCCACCCGGCCGCCCGCCGAAGGCTGGGTAAAGCCGCCCGACGAAGAAACCCTGCATCGGGCCTACCGGGTGTTCAAAGCGGATCTCGCCTCGGTGGCGCTTCTGGTGGCTTTCGAAGGGGCGGATTTCAACGCAACCGATGACGCCGGCCGCGAGCTGCTCGCCATTACCGCCGTGCACCCCATGCGGGAGGATGCCGTGCTGGCCTTTCTGGAGAAGGCCGGAAAAGGTGCGCACATCCTTGAAGACCTCCTGCAACGGGGCCTGCTGACCCGGCTATCCTACCGTGATGAGTGGTTTTACTTGCGGCGGTTTTCGCGCTGAGGGGCGATCAGGCCAGGGCCACCGCCACGGGCTGCCGCCGAATCCGGTAGCGTCCGGTCTTGGCCAGCACCTGGGCCACAAACTGACGGGGTACGTCCACCAGGGTGTGGTCGTTTTCGATGCGGATGGCGCCGATGGTGCGGCCGGGGATCTCGGCATGGTAGGCGATCGTACCCACCACGTCACTGGGGCGGATGCCAAGGGTCTTGCCGGCCCCCAGGCTCAAGCGTACCATCCCCCGCTCGCAGGCCTGGTTGTGCGGGGGCCGGAGGGTGGCCGCGGCGGTCTTGGCGGGTCGACGGGCAGGGCCGGCGGCAGGCCGCGCGGCCC
>JBAPYE010000098.1:0-4958 GCA_049284575.1 Desulfobacterales bacterium | reverse complement strand
GCAATAAATAATTGCACAATATGGCGCCGGATTTTGGTTCGTCACCCAGGCACATTCGCCGGCGCATATCGGGATATGTGCCGGTGGATGTAACGCCGGTGACGGGCCAAAAGACAAGCAAGATGTGCAATTATTTATTGCCGAGGCCCTCAGGGCGCGAAGGGGGCTGAACAAGGACTCCTCGGTCCGCCCGGGCGGCCCCGCGCCGCGGCGTTCCACTTTCCGATGGGGCCAGCACCGGCCCCCTAACTACCGTCAAGCCTTTGGCTGTGTCAAATTGTTTCGATGGCAAAATCAAATCGGGGAGTGGGTTCCTGCGATGCCGGTATTTTGAGTGCGGCGGGTTTGAAATTGAAGACCGGAAGGTTATATTAATCGATGCGTCGGTAATCCGACGACGCTAAAGGATCAAGGGGGAGGTCGATTTCCATGCGAATTGGAATGGGCTATGATGTTCACCGGCTGGTGGCTGGACGCCGGCTGGTGCTGGGGGGCGAAACGATTCCCTTTGAAAAGGGGCTGTTGGGGCATTCCGATGCCGACGTGCTGACCCACGCGGTCTGCGACGCCCTGCTGGGGGCCGCCGGACTGGGGGATATCGGCCGGCATTTTCCCGACACCGACCCGGCCTACAAGGACATCTGCAGTTTGGAGCTGCTGGATCGCACCTGCCGCATGCTGCGGCAGCGAAAGCTTGCGATCGGCAACCTCGATGTGACGGTGTTTGCCCAGGCGCCCAAACTGGCCCCGTATCGCGACGCCATCTGCCGCAGACTTGCCGGCGTGCTGGGAATGGCGGCCGTGCGGGTCAACCTCAAGGCCACGACCACCGAGGGGTTGGGCATGATCGGGGCCGGCGACGGGATCGCCGCCATGTGCGTCGTTTTGCTGCGGGAGGCGCCCTGAGCTGTCATGAGCCTTTTTAAACTGCACACCGAATTCACCCCCAGCGGGGATCAGCCCCAGGCCATCGCGGCCTTGACGGCGGGCATCCGGGCCGGCGCAAACCACCAGGTCCTGCTGGGGGTCACCGGATCGGGCAAAACCTTTACGATGGCCAAGGTGGTCGAAGCCATCGCGCGCCCGACCCTGGTCCTGGCCCCCAACAAAACCCTTGCCGCCCAGCTCTACCATGAATTCAAGCTGCTTTTCCCCGAAAACGCGGTGGAGTTTTTTGTCAGCTACTACGACTATTACCAGCCCGAGGCGTATATTCCGGCCAGCGACACCTACATCCAGAAAGACTCCTCCATCAACGAAATGATCGACAAGCTGCGCCACTCGGCCACCCGGTCGGTCCTTTCGCGGCGGGATGTCATCGTGGTGGCCAGCGTCTCCTGCATTTACGGGCTGGGTGCGCCCGAAGACTACCTCGCCATGCGCATCGAGTTGGCCAGCGACACCGCCCTCGACCGCGACAAGCTCCTGCGGGACCTGGTCGGCATGCACTACGAGCGCAATGACCTGGATTTTCACCGCGGGGTTTTCCGTGTGCGGGGCGACCGGGTCGAGATCTTTCCGGCCTACGAGGAGGCGCGCGCCGTTCGGATCGAATTTTTCGGCGACGAGATCGAAAGCATCGCGGAAATCGATCCCCTGCGCGGCAGCGTGCAGAAGCGGCTCGAGGCGGTGACCATTTTTCCGGCCAGCCACTACGTCACCGGTCAGCGGACGCTTAAAATGGCGGTTGAAACCATCCAGGCGGAGTTGAAGCAGCGCATCGCCTATTTTCGGGACCAGGGCCAACTGCTGGAAGCCCAGCGGATCGAGGAGCGGACCGACTTCGACCTGGAAATGATGCAGGAGCTCGGCTACTGCAACGGGATCGAGAACTACTCCCGGCACCTGACCGGGCGCGCCCCCGGCCAGCCGCCGCCGACCCTGCTGGATTATTTCCCGCAGGATTTTCTGATGTTCATCGACGAAAGCCACATTGCCGTGCCCCAGTTAAACGGCATGTACCGGGGCGACCGCTCCCGCAAGCAAACCCTGGTCACCTTCGGCTTCCGGCTGCCGTCGGCTCTGGACAACCGGCCGCTGCGCTTCGACGAATTTCAGGCCCGGGTGACCCAGGTGGTCTACGTGTCCGCCACGCCCGCGGATTACGAGATGGAAAAAAGCGGGGAGGCCGTCGTCGAGCAGATCGTGCGGCCCACCGGGCTGATGGATCCGGAAATCGACGTGCGCAGCGCCAAGAACCAGGTGGACGATCTCTACGGGGAAATCCTGGAGCGCGTTCAGCGCGGGGAGCGGGTCCTGGTGACGACCCTGACCAAGCGGATGGCCGAAGACCTCACCGATTACTACGTCGATCTGGGCATTCGGGTGCGCTACCTGCACGCCGACATCAACACCCTGGAGCGCATGGAAATCATCCAGGAACTGCGGCTGGGGCGTTTTGACGTGCTGGTCGGGATCAACCTCCTGCGCGAGGGGCTGGACCTTCCCGAGGTCTCCCTGGTGGCCATCCTGGACGCCGACAAGGAGGGGTTTCTGCGCTCGGCGCGCTCGCTGATCCAGACTTGCGGGCGTGCGGCCCGCAACGTCAACGGCCGGGTGATCATGTACGCCGACGGGGTAACGCCCTCCATGCGCCAGGCCATCGACGAGACCCGGCGGCGGCGCAGGATTCAGGCGGGTTACAACCGCCGCCACCACATCACGCCCACCACCATTCGCAAAGAGATCAGCGCGGTTTTCGAATCGCTCGGCGCATCGCAGGCCGCCACACCCGACACCGTCGCGGAGCCGCTGGCTGAATTCGACACCGTGGCGGACCTCGAAGCGCGCATCCGGCGCCTTGAGCGCGAGATGCACGCGGCGGCCCGCGACCTGGATTTCGAGAAGGCTGCCGGTTTGCGCGATCGGGTCAAGGCCCTTCGAAGCCTGCAGGTCTTCGAGCTCTGATTTTCCGGGGAGAGGGCGCCGCGCGGCGCCTCAAAGACGGTATGAAAGCGGACACCCAGGCGGACATTCAGGCCGCGCTGCTGCAAAAGCTGACGCGGGCCCCCGTTGACCCGGGGGTTTACCTCATGAAAGACCCCGAGGGTGAGGTGATCTATGTCGGCAAGGCCCGCAACCTGAAAAAGCGCCTGGCCGCCTATTTCAACCGCGGGGCGCAGCCCGACCTGAAAACCGGGGTGCTGGTCAGTAAAATCGCCGCCTTCGACACCATCGTGACCCGCACCGAGAAGGAAGCCCTGATCCTTGAATCCACCCTGATCAAGCGCCACCGGCCGCGCTACAACGTCATCCTCAAAGACGACAAACGCTATCCGGCCCTGCGCCTGAACGTCGCGCATCCCTATCCCAACCTCACCATCGTGCGCAAAATCCGCAAGGACGACGCCCTCTATTTCGGCCCCTTCGCCTCGGCCGGCGCCGTTCGCCAGACCTTGAAGATCGTCAACAAAACTTTCAAGCTGCGCAAGTGCTCCGACCGTGAGTTCAAAACCCGCACCCGCCCCTGTCTGAACTGCCAGATGCAGGGCTGCCTGGCCCCCTGCTGCCGGGACATCGACCGAGCGGCTTACGAGGACATGGTCCACGAGGTGATTTTGTTTCTCAAGGGCCGCGCGCCGGATCTGGTCCGCAAAGTCCGGCAGGACATGCTGGCCGCCGCGCAAGCCGAGGAATTCGAGCGCGCCGCGCAGCTGCGGGACAAAATGTTCGCCCTGGAGAAAACCATCGAACGCCAGATCGCGGTCACCACCGATCTCAAGGATCGCGACGTCATTGTCGCCGCCCGCGCGGACGGCCTGTCGTTGGTGAGCCTGCTCAGCGTGCGGGGGGGATTTCTGCAGGGGTCGCGGCATTTTGCTTTTGCCGACACCCTCGCCACCGAGGCCGAGCTGATCCGCGCCTTTATCGGCCAGTACTACGAGGATGCGCCGCACATCCCCGGGGAGCTGCTGGTCCCTGAAGTGCCGGATGACAGCGATCTCTTGGCGGACTGGCTTCATGCCCGGCGCGGTCGGCGGGTCAGGATTCTGCGGCCGCTGCGGGGCGAAAAAGCGCGCCTGATCGAACTGGCCCGGCAGAATGCCGACAACGAGCTTCGGGAACGCCTGGCGGCCTCCGCCTCGCAGCGCTCGCTGCTGGAGGGCCTGCAGCGCCGACTACGGCTGAAGCGCCTGCCGCGGCGGATCGAATGTTTTGACAACTCCAATATCGGGGGCACCGCGGCCGTGGCCGGGATGGTGGTCTTCGAGGACGCCAAGGCCGCCAAAGAGGCCTATCGCAAGTTCCGCATCCAAACTGCCGGCCAGCCAAACGACTATGCCCACATGGCCGAGGTGCTGGCGCGGCGCTTGCGGGAAGACAGGCGCGAGGCGCCCCTGCCGGATCTTTTGATGGTGGACGGCGGCAAGGGGCAGCTGAACATCGCCCTTGAGGTGATTCGGAGCCTGGGGCTTGAAAACGCCTTTGATGTGATCGGGATCGCCAAGAAAGATGAAACCCGGGGGGATACCGCCGACAAGATCTTTCAGCCGGGGCGCGCAAACCCGGTCAACTGGGGGCGGGAGGGGCGCCTGCTGCTTTTTCTGCAAAGCATTCGGGACGAGGCCCACCGCTTTGCCATCACCTATCACCGCCGCGAGCGCAACCGAAACGCCCTTGAATCGGCCCTGGACGCAGTACCCGGTGTCGGTCCGCAGCGCAAAAGGATGCTGCTGAAACATTTCGGCGGTGTTCAAAACATACGGGCCGCAACCCTCCAGGAACTGGCGTCGCTGCCCGGCATGACGCTAAAAACCGCCGAGGCCCTGCAGCGGGCCCTCGGCGAAACCAGCGGGTCAGGGTCGCGGCAATAAATAATTGCACAATATGGCTCCGGATTTTGGTTCGTCACCCAGGCACATTCGCCGGCGCATATCGGGATATGTGCCGGCGGATGTAACGCCGGTGACGGGCCAAAAGACAAGCAAGATGTGCAATTATTTCTTGCCGAGACCCTG